>CAZNOE010000249.1:0-8191 GCA_964574525.1 uncultured Bifidobacteriaceae bacterium | reverse complement strand
ACGTAATACGGAAACTGGTTGTCCATCAGCGGTTGAGAATTGCCATCGCCGAAGACCATCGCGGTGTTGATGCCCATCTCGCGCAGCCGCTGGAAGAACAGCGGCAGTTTCTCCGGCTGCTTGTAGGCGCTGTTCCCGACCCACATGATCGTGCGATAGGAATTCCACGGGCGCAATTGGTTCGTTTCGCCGGCGACCAACGGGTTGTGACCGTGAAGAAATATTGCGGCGGACAGAAGCAGTGGCGTCAAGTGGACTTGCACAGGAGCAAGAGTGGCGCGAACGCGAGACCTGTTCAAGGAATTCGAGGGGCGGATCGAGGTGGTTGTGACGCTCGCCCTCAAACCAACTTCACGGTATTAAAGACAGAAGCTTGTGGCCGTTCTCAAGTTCGGCTGAACCCAGCTACAAGAGCAAAAATCGCCCGAACTTCTTTGGCGATTTTTCGCGGAGTTCACCACAAAGCAGGATTTGGCTAAAGACGCATGGTTCGGCAAAGTGTGCCTGTATGAATGAGAATCACATTACTGAACCCGCCGTAGGAAACGAGCGCCCCCAAACAGCCGCTCTTTTCCTCGCCGCTGTGCCCGTTGGCATTTTGCTAAACCTTGGTATTGGCACCCTGGTTCACGTTTTGAAGTTGCCACTTTTTGTCGATGCTGTCGGAACCATCCTCGTGACGATTCTGGTCGGTATTCCCGCCGGCATCACTACAGGAGTGCTCTCGTTCCTTTTGGGTGGGCTTCTTGTCAACCCGGTGATGCCCTACTTCTGTGGCACTCAAGCGGCCATTGCCATCTTCGTCGGGCTCATGGCGCGGCAAAGTTTTTTCAAGTCAATTCCGAAGACCATTCTGACGGGAATTCTCCTTGGCGTGGTCGCGGCCATAGTGAGCGCTCCCGTCATTGTGAAGCTGTTCGGCGGCATCACAGGCAGTGGTTCGGGGGTGATCACTGCGTTTCTGCTCGCAAGCGGGAAGTCCGTTCTCAAGAGTGTCTTTCTGACCGGTCTTTCTTGTGAACCTGTGGACAAGACGCTTCAGTGCCTTCTTGCTTTTTGGCTGCTCAAGAGTCTGCCTCGAAAACTTAAGGAGCGGTTCAGAAATGTTGGCTTCTTCCAGCGCAACTTCACACCTCAGTGATGCAGATTTTCAGATCGCCATCGCCACTCCTTCGCGGCTCTGCCGCGATTTTGGCGTTATATGGAGCGTTCGTGGCGGACAACGTCTGGCTTTTGGGCTTCGGCCTTCTTGTGACGATAACGATACTCATGGTTCAGGGCAGGCTTCCGCCGTTTGCCCGGTTTGCGGGGGCGATCATCCTGCCCGTCGGCCTCGGTTTGGTTTTGGTTTGGGGTTTTCTGCGGCAAGGCGCGCCGAACCAAAGCGCACCGCAGTCAATCCAAGCGGGCGTTCTGTATGCGACCGCCACAACTATGCGTTTGGCTTTGTTGGGAGCCATCTTCCAAGCCACATTTCTCTCGCTCCCAATGCCAAAGCTCGTGCATTTGCTTCAATCCTTCAGGGTTCGAGGTCGCCTCTTAGCGATTGTTGTTTCGACCCTGAATCTTTGGCCTGACTTTCGGCGTTACGTGGAGCAAGTCATCGCCGGGAGGTGCGCTCGTGGCCTGATGCCAAATCGGCGACTCCTCACGCGCGCGCGACAAGTGCCGTTTGCAGTCCGCACAATCTTCATCTCGGCACTTGGGCACGGTCTTGAACGCGCGGACGCTTGGGAAACCGGTGGTCTAATTGACCGGCTGGGCAAACTCGGGCATCGCGCAGGCGAGGCAAAAGATTACTCTCAAATCGTCGGCTTCGGTTGGCTGACCCTTGCGGCACTTTGGGCAATCGCTGCAACTGCCAGATTGATGTGAAGAAATGGACTGCACAAACCTCATCGAACGGCATCAAGGCAAGCCGGTTCTGCTGGAGGGGCCAAACTTCTCCGGCCGAACCTCGTTGCTGCGTCACTGGTGCGCCGACGTAAACAAAGACGGCGGTCTGGCGATCTACGTCGGGCCAGACGTTCATCAAGCAATTTCATCGCTTGTTCCGACAGTCCGGGACGAGTTGCTGCTTCACGCTGCGGACTCGTTGCAGGAAGCTCGGCTTCTTCGTCTCGCCGCGACCTTTGGTCTGGAGCGATGCCTTGATCAGAGTCCATTTACGCTATCGGGTGGCGAACAAGTTTTGCTCGTCACTGTGTGCAAGCTTGGCATGGGCGCTCGTCTCTTGACTCTGGACGGAACATTTGAGCAGCTTGACAGTGGAAATTCGATCCGAGTCATTGATTTGCTCTCCTCCGATTTGGCGGCAAGAACCACCGCTGTTCTGACGGCAAACGGTTATGCGGAGGATCGCCACTGGCAACCGGCGCACCAAGTTGACGTGTCAGACTTCTCGCGCTCGGAGAAGTCGCTGGATGCTCCTCGCTTTGCAGCTTCGGATTTTCGCTTCACCCCGGCGAATGAAACCGGTTCTCTCGAAGTCGAGGGACTCTCCTTCGCTTATTCGCGTCAAACGCCTGTGCTGCGCGACATTCATTTCAGATGGGAGTCGGGGCAAATTTATTCGCTCGAAGGCCGCAACGGCGCAGGCAAGAGCACACTCGCCCATATCCTCACGGGTGTGTTATGCTCGCGCCGTGGACGGATCGTCTTCAACGAACGGGAGTGGTCTCCTTGGAAGACGCCAGGTCGCCATGTCGTCATGCACTTGCAAAACCCCGATATTCAGCTTTTCGCCGACTCTGTGGCGGGCGAACTGGCCGACGTGCCGCGTCAGGCAGCAGCGGCCTTTGCAGGCGTCAGTCATCTGTTGCCTGAACACCCCTTTGACTTGCCTTTCGTTTTGCGAAAACGGCTCACGTTTTCGGCAGTCGCCCATCTCTCCAAATCTTGGTTCATCTTTGACGAGCCGACACTCGGTCAGGATGCGGCTGCGAGCGACCAAATCGTGGCCGTGTTGCAACGGATGGCTGCAGGCGGTGCGGGCGTAATTGTCATTTCTCATTCTGCCGGGTTCATTCGTCGTTTGAATCCGCGACGATTCCAACTTGAGGAAGGACGCCTTCACCAGATTGAACCGTCAGGCCAATAATCGCTGCGTGTGAAGAGAACAACACCCAACACGAAAAAGGAGAAACTGGCCGGCACGCCTCCACCACCACGAACGAACACCGACTGTCAGGAGTTCATCCGCGCGCTTGAGGAACTCGATCAGCCTTGGAACTGGGTCGTTCAGGCTTTCATTCGGTTGCTCCAATTGGATGATGCCGAGAACCGTTGGGCACCGCAAATAAAGAATTACACCTACAGCCAAACTCCGCTCAAAGACGGTCGCTGGTTTCTCCCTAACTCTAGGCATGCCCAGCATGGACCGGTGCCGCTCGGCATCGTGCTTCAGAACGTATTCGAGATCGCTATCCGTGATGCTTGGACACAGCAGATCAAAGATGGGCAAGGCCACACGCATCTGATTGAACAAGCGCGACTGGTTCCCGTCGCCATGCTCGGCCCTGGTGCCCTGTTTGGTGCGTTCGAGTTCTGCGACCTGCTCGCGTGTATTCCGTCATTGCGCAACTACGAAGTGTCCGCCGGCAGCCGAGCCTTCAAAATTGTTCCGAAGGGAGGGGACTCGATCCGCACGCCAAGCGGCGCGTTCTTTAATTGGCTGAAAAATTCGAAACGCTGTGAAGCTTGGCGGGAAGGTCGGGCTGACCATGACGAGTTGATTCGTTATTACGAACTGGACGCCTCGTGGAATGCCACCATCCTGTTGCTCACTCAAACGCCTCTGAATCTGACACCGAAGGAAAGAAACCTCCTCGACGTTTTTCAGAATGAAGCTTGGCGGCAGTCACGCCATTTGCGCGAAGGTCATCTAAAGTGGCTGCGGCACGATATGAATCCAGAGGAATTCAGAATTCGCACAAAGGCGCTGGCTGCGGCGTCTAAGTTCAAGCGGAAGGTCGAACTCGCACTCACCGAGGAATGTCTGGTTTTTGGCAATCCAACTAAGCTGGAAGAATACGGCCCCTGTTCCGGTCTGCTTGAAAAGATCAACATCGAACTCGCGAATCGGGAACAACTGCAACAAACTGACGTTCTGACGCCGCTGCTTTTGCATGACACTGGCTCACCAAGCTTTTTAAGCTTCTCTGACGATGCCTTGGTGTTTGGCACCAGCGGCGATTTCACTCAGATTCAAGATGCGACAGACACGATTGCGAAATCGTTGCAAAGTGGCGGCAAGCTGTCGTGTGATATTTCGCTCGCGACTCAAAAGGGCGGTCGCGCGGACGCGTTTTGGCGCGGAGCCATCCAGCTAAAGCCTCGATTCCCAACCCTCCCGTGCCTAAACGCAGTTCGCGATCTGGCGGACAACAATGTCTTCGAGAGCAGCGCCGTCGTAATCGCCCAGCACCTGTTGGAAGAGACTGGCTCCCTAATTCAATCGCTGATTGAAATCGGCGGCAAAGTACTCGCCTCGCGTATCTTCGTAGTCGGCAAGCCCTACTCATCGAACCTCCGGGTCTGGCAACGGATTTCAAACTTAGGCGTGAACGTCGAGGACTTATTTTTCGCGTGGAAGCCGGGGGAATTTGATGGCGCTTATCGCTATGCCTGCGGAAAGTTGTGGGGCAGTGTCCAGACTCATCTCTCCAAAAGCACCGACATCAAGCGCATCCTTATCCTCGATGATGGCGGCATGTTGTTTCAAACCGTGCCGAGTCAACTCGCCAAGTCGCACGTTGTCGCGGGTGTGGAGCAGACCTCGAAGGGGCTTCCCGTCGCCGCGGAGTGTATCTTCCCTGTCGTGGGTGTAGCTTGTAGTGCGGCCAAGAAAAAATTGGAACCTTCCATCGTTGCGGAAACCGTCTGGCAAAAGCTGGAGATGATCCTGCCCCAAGCCTGCGCTGCAAAGACGATGGCCGTCTGCGGCCTCGGCAACGTCGGGGAGCGGTTGGCGGAATTCATCATTGATCGGTTTAGACTGCACAATTCCGTTGCTGGCATTGACGGGCGCAGGTTAATCGTGTTCGACGTGAACAAAAATCGGTTGGACGAGTTCATTCGCAATCACAGCGGTAGTTTGGTGGTTCGAGCAGGTGGTCTTGCAGAATTGTTCGAGGCGGCTGACGTCGTTTTCGGATGTACTGGAATCGACCTCACCGCAGGCATCGTTCCGAAGTTGGATGCTATTAAAGGCGCCAAGACGCGCTTTCTTGTAAGCTGCTCATCTTTCGACATCGAATTCGCCAGCCTGCTGAAGAAGTCAGAACTGAACCCAAACCTCTCGCCGTTTGATCTCGCGCAATACAAGAATCCGAAAGGGACGTGCTTCTTAATCCCGCACGCTGGTTTCCCGATCACGTTCGATCGTGCTCCCGCATCCGCTCCAATCGAACAAATGCAGATGACACGCGGACTGTTACTCGCTGGTTTGCTTCAAGCAGCATCGCTCGCCGCGAACGAGCCTCGGCCCAATGGACTCGTCCCGCTCAATACTCAAATGCAGATCGCTGTCGTGAAGGCATGGCGCGAAGCAAAAGTGCGAGAGGAATCTTGGCTCTCGGATTACTGGTTTGGCAAACGAGATGAAGCGCAAAGCGTAGAACGCGAGAGTCAGCCGCCGAAAACATCCCCATGACATTTCGCCCGTTCGCCACGAAGTTGCGCGCGACTTAGGCGATGAGTTCACCCGCCGAAAATCGCCGGTAGTTCTTCGGCGATTATTCAGCACGACTTTTACTCCCAAGGAAGTCACGCCGGGATCTTGTCCCTAGCTTCGCTTCAGTTAATAGCGGCGTTTCGAGCTTAACAGCGCTCGTTCGGTCCTAAGGCGACGCGCAAAAAGGGTGCGTATGAACAACGCATTCATAATCTACTCGGGCCTCTGGGCTATCGCGGCCTTGGAGGCGTTCACACCCACCGCCTGTCTGGTTCCCGGCACGCTAGGAGTCGTCGCCGCTGGGGGATTCGTTCAAGTGGGCAAAATCAACGCCGGGGCCACGCTCCTTGCGGTTTGGCTGGGCGTCCTCATCGGCGACCTGGCCAGCTACTTCCTCGCCCGAAAGTTCGGCGATGTGCTGCGGCGGTGGAAGACCATCGCCGGCGCCCTGAGCCGGGCGGAATCGCGGCTGCAACGACATCCGGTCGCATTCATCCTGCTGTCTCACCTCAGTCCGTTCCTTAAGAATGCCAGTGCTCCGGCAGCGGGCTTGGTCGGCTGGTCGTTGCGGCGCTTTCTGCCTTTGGAACTTCTCGCCTCGTTCCTCGACGCGATTTGGTTTCTGACATTGGGCTTCATCGTCAGTCGCACCGTCGGCAACGTGACGGAGATGCCCCTGGCCGTGCGCATCGTCGGCGCGGTTGCGCTCCTTGCGGTCGTGGGCTTCTTTATCGGGCGCGGGCGCAAGTGTGCCGTGCCCCGCACTTCGCCGTCAGCCGCGCTGAAAGCCAAGCGCGGCTTTGGCTTCTTGGTGAAATGTTTGTTCCTTGTCCCCTCATGGGAATTCGGCGGGCGGCTGGCGAAACGGGCAGGGTTCTACGACCGCGCGGACTATCGTGCAGCGCTCGTGTGCGCCATCGAAGTGGCCAAACCCGGCGACGTGGTTTTGGTTGGCAGGACGATTGATGCCCCGTGGGGACAATACTCTCACGCGATGATGGTGGTCTGGACACCCGTCGGAAAAGGTTTCATTCACTCTTACGAAACGGGCGTCCAGCTGACGCCGGTAAAGGCTGCGCCCATGTGCGGCAAAGTCGCAGTGGTCCGCATCGAATGCACCCACGAACAGCGCGAGGCGATGGTGACTGCCGCGTGGTCGCAGTTGGGCACGCCTTTCAAACTCTCGAGCCGTAAACCCAACGATGCCGCTCCGTCGGCGTTGAATTGCATCGGCCTCGTGGAATGGGCGGCGGCGCAAGCTGGAGTCTCGCTCGACGATGCTCCGGCAGGTGCAGTCGTCGTGCCCGACGACATTCTCACCGCTGGCAACGTGCGCGTGGTGTTCGAGTGGCGTGACGGCGACGGGCCGAATGCGCCTCCGTCACCTGTGCCGGTCACTCCCGTTCCGAAGCCGCCGCCCGCTCCGCTCGCCGCCGTCGGTGCGTTGCCGGTGCCGGCTCCGCGTGCTTCCGCCGATACTGAGGCAGCGACGATGCTTCGTTCAGAGATGTTCTTGGGCATGTCCCGCAAAGACGGCCAGCCCATCGCGGATTCCGAAGTGTCGGCGTTCGTTGACGGGGAAGTTGTGTCCCGATTCCCCGCCGGAACGACGCTCGTCGCCGCCGATGGAACTTATGGCTCGCGCACGTCAGGAGTCATTCATGAGCGTTCGCGCCTGTTGACGATTCTCCATTCGAACGACACGGCGAGCAGGGCGAAGATTCACGAGTTGGCCGCGATTTACCGCACACGTTTTCAGCAAGAGCTGGTTTTGATTGCCATGAGTCCCGCGTTGGTTTTCGGCGCAGCGGCGTAGCGTTTCAACCGATTGATATGTTTTTCGCGTGTTCGACTCGCCGTTAAGTTGCATTCCCGACGCCGCCACAATCCAGCTTCCCCAGTCAAATCAGGACCCTGCCAAAATGACTGCTTGTTTCATCCTCGCGCGCGGTTAAGATGATTTTGCGCAACGGCGCAGCATGAGCCCTCAAGCTATAACCCGGTTGGTTGGTGTGGCGATCCTGATCTTCGTCGTCGTCCTCATGGCGGCGTCGGGGACTTATGTCGTGCATCCCGGCTATCGCGGCGTGCAGGTGACGATGGGAAAGGTATCGCAGGCTTTCAAGCCCGAGGGGTTCGGCTTGAAAGCGCCGTTGATCACCGCGATTCATCCGATTTCCATCCGGCAGCAGACCGCCGAGGACAAGGCGGAATGTTATTCGTCGGACTTGCAGCAGATTGTTATTGAACTGCGCGTGCTGTTCCGCATCCCGGAAAGTTCGGTGGTGAAGCTGTTCCAGGGATATCACGGCGACCCCTTCGAGAGCCTGGTCGCGCCGCGCGTTCACGAGGCGCTCAAGGAAGTCGCCGCCGCGCAGAGCGCGGAACAGATCGTGAAGAACCGCGAGCAGATCAAGACCCGCGCCCTCGAAATCACGCGCAAGAAAGTCGGCGCGCTGCTTGTCGTCGAGGACATCGTCATCCAGGACATCGCGCTGACCAAGGAACTCGGACACG
>CAZNOE010000248.1:0-8195 GCA_964574525.1 uncultured Bifidobacteriaceae bacterium | reverse complement strand
GACACGCTCGTGGAAGATGATGAGACGGTAAACATCCGTCTCTTCAATGTGACGGGCGGCGCCAATTTCGGCCTGACGAACGCCACCCTGACCATCATTGACAATGACTTCGCCGCGGGCCGGTTGAATTTCAGCACGACGAATTTCCGCGTAGCCGAAACCGCCGGTTTGGCGACCGTCACCGTGACCCGCACCGGCGGCAGCAAGAACGCGCTGTCCGTCCAGTATGCGACCAGCAACGGTACCGCCTCAGTTGGGACTGATTACACCAACGTGAGTGGCACCCTCAACTGGGCCGCGAACGATGCAGCGCCAAAGACGTTCACGGTGCCGATCGCGGACGACGTCGCCGTGGAAGGAAATGAAACGGTCAACCTGAGTCTGTTTAATCCGTCGGTAAACGGGGCCTTGGGCAGCCGCTCAAGCGCCGTCCTGACGATCGTGGACGACGATTTCCTGGGAACCGTGCAGTTTAGCGCCAGCGCCTATTCTTTCCCTGAAAACGGCGGCTTCGCCACCATCACCGTCATCCGCACCGGCGGCAGTTCGGAAACCATTGCGGTCAATTTCACCACGTCGGACGTGGAAGCGGTGGCCGGATTTGATTACGGCGCCACTAGTGGAACGCTGACCTTCGGCCCCGGCGTAGTCAGCCAGACCTTTACGGTTCCCATCTACGATCACCCCCCGGATTTGCCGGACGGCGACCGCCGGCTCGCTTTGTTGCTGACGACTTCCACGCCCACCAATGCGATCGGTTTTCCGCGGACGGTCTTCCTGACGATCCTCGACGACGAACTGCACAACGAGCCGGCGGGTTCACTCGACACAAGCTTTGATCCCTCGGCCGGATTCAACGGCGATGTGTTCGCATTGGCGCTTCAGGCCGACGGAAAGATTCTGGCGGGTGGCAATTACACGTTTGCCAACGGCGCACCACGCAGTCGCATCGCGCGGCTGAACGCCGACGGTTCGTTGGACGGGACCTTTGCGAAAACGGTCAGTGGGGCGAACGGCACCGTGCAGACGGTGGCCAGCCAGAGCGACGCGCGAATTCTGATCGGCGGATTCTTTACCCAGATCAACGGCGTCAATCGCAATTACATTGCGCGGCTGAACCCCAACGGCTCGGTTGACGGTTCGTTCAATCCCGGGGCGGGCGCGGACAATCCGATTTTCGTCCTGGCCGAGTCGTTTGTCGGCGGCGGCGGCCGCACCATCCTGATCGGCGGCGCGTTCGCGAGTTTCAACGGCACGTCGCGCAATCACATCGCCCGGTTGAACGACAACGGCACGTTGGATGGCTCCTTCGACGTGGGCACGGGCGCGGACGAAACCGTTTACGCCATCGGTGTCTGTCCGACGAACAGTCTGAACGCCGGCAAAGTCCTCATTGGCGGCGATTTCGCGGGTGTCAATGGGGTCCCGCGCAATCACATCGCCCGCTTAAACACGGACGGCTCGGTGGATTTGACCTTCGACCCCGGGCTGGGGCCGAACGACTCGGTGCGCGCCATCGCGATCCAGAGTGACGGGCGGATATTGATCGGCGGCTTGTTCACCAACGTCAATGGCGGCACGTTCAACCACGTCGCGCGGTTGAATGCCGATGGTTCGGTGGACAGCACGTTCAACCCGGGCTTGGGCGCAAACGATGCGGTGAACGCGATTGCGGTTCAGGGCGATACGCGCATCCTGCTCGGCGGCCAGTTTACGCGCGCCAGCGGCGTGACGCGCAACCGCATCACGCGGCTCAACGCGGACGGCACGGTGGATCCGCTGATCAACTTCGGGGCCGGGGCCAACAGCTTCATAGCCGCGATCGTGCTGCAGACCGACGGCAAAATCGTCATTGGCGGCGGGTTCACCGAATACGATGGCCAGCCGCAGGCGCATATCGCCCGTCTCTATGGCGGGGCCATCGCCGGCTCGGGCGCCTTGGAATTCACGGCGGCCTACTATCAGGTCAATGAAAACGGTACCAACGCGACCATAAACGTCCGCCGCCGCGGTGGCACGAGTGGGCAGACCGCCGGTGCGAGCATCAGCGTGGACGCGGTGGTGAGCGACGGCACGGCCACCAACGGTGTGCATTATATCGCCGCCCCGGGCACGACCCTGATTTTTCCGGAGGGCGAGGTCTTCCAGAGTTTTATCATCCAGATCATTGATGACTTCGAGATCAACCCCGACCGCACGGTCAACCTGGCCCTCGCCAATATTTCACCGCCCGGCTCCGCCGAATTAGGCGATCAGCCGACCGCGACCCTGACCATCATCAACGATGACAGCGCCATCAGTTTCTCGTTGAGTACTTACTCCCGCATTGAAAACGCCGCGGATGGGGCGGCCACCATCACCATGGTCCGCGCCGGAAGCATCCTCGGCAGCGCGTCGGTCGAGTTTAACACCACCACCAATGGCACGGCGACGCCGGGCTTGGATTATCTCGCAGTGACCAATGCGCTCGTCGTGTTCGCGCCCGGCGAAACCCAGCGGAACGTCACCATTCCCATCATCAACGACTCACTCGTCGAGGGCAACGAGACGGTGATCCTGCAATTGACCAATGTGATCGGCGCGTTGCTGCTCGCGCCGTCGGCGGCCACCCTGACTATCGTGGACAATGATTTCGGGCCGGGGCAGATCGTTTTCGCGCTGCCGGCTTACGCGGTCGCAGAAAACGGTGGAAGCGCCGTGATCAGCCTGGTCCGCACCAACGGTCAGCAGGGTACCATCCAGGTGAGCCTCTTCACCGGCGACGCCACCGCGGTCGCCGGGCAGGATTATACGGCCACAACCGGCACGGTCACGTTTGGCCCGGGGGAGACGAACAAGAACTTTTTGGTGCCGATCCTGGACGACACGATTGTGGAAGGCAACGAGACCTTCAGTGTGACGCTGACCAACGTCACCGGCGGCGCGACAATTTTCGGTTCGAACACGACGGCCGTGACGATTATCGAAAACGACGCCGGCTTCAGCTTCGCCGCGCCGGTTTACGTGGTCAATGAGGCCGTCCCGAGTATCACGTTGAGCGTCTTGCGCCTCGGCGGCAGCAACGGCGTCGCCAGCGTGCGTTACGGCACCGCGGACGTCGTTGCGAGTGCCGGGTCGGATTATGCGGGCATCACGAACGCCCTGTTGACGTTTGCCGACGGTGAAACTGCCAAGACGTTCACCATCTTGATTTTCGAGGACACGCTTGTGGAAGGCGACGAGACGTTCAACGCGGTCTTGTCCAACCCCAGTCCCGGAATGCAACTCCTCAACAGCACCGCCGTGGTGAGCATCCTGGATAACGACGCGGGACTGGCCATCGCGCCGACCGGCTACACGGTGGGCGAGGGCGGCACCAATGTTGTGATCACGCTTGTCCGCACCAACGCCAACACGGGAAACATCGGCGTATCGTTTGTCACCAGCAACCTCACCGCCACAGCGGGAGCGGATTACACGTCGGTCGCCGGCCAGCTTATCTTCACCAACGGCCAGGCATCAAATACGATCACGATACCGATTCTTGAAGACACGCAGGTCGAGGGTGACGAGCAGTTTATCGTCACGCTTTCCAATCCGACCGGCGGCGCGCGAACCTTTGACGCCAGCCGTACGGCGACGGTCACCATCCTTGACAACGACGCGGGGGTGAAGTTCTCCAGCGCGAACTACAGTGTCTCTGAAGGCGGCGTTCAGGCACTCATCACCGTCCTCCGTTCGGGCGTCACCACCAATACGTTCGCCGTCAATTACTCCACCAGCGATGGCACGGCGACCAATACCCAGGATTACACCGCGACCGGCGGCACGCTCGTCTTCACCAACGGGGTCGTGTCTAATACCTTTGCGGTGACGATCATTGACGACACCTTGGAGGAGGGGGCGGAAACCGTTCAACTCTCGCTCTCCAGTCCGACGGGCCAGGTATCCGTGCTCAATCCAAGCGCGGCGGTCCTGACCATCATTGACAACGACGGCGGTTCGATTCTTCCCGCCGGAACTCGATTAACCTCCGAGAGCGGGCCGGTCAACGGCGCCATTGACCCGAATGAAACAGTCACCGCCTTGTTCGCCTTACGCAACGTCAGCGGACAGAACACGACCAACCTCGTCGCGACCCTCTTTGCGACCAACGGTGTCACGTCACCAAGTGGTCCGCAGACTTATGGCGCGCTGGCCGATGGCGGCGCTTCGGTTTCGCGTGAGTTCCAGTTTACCGCCGGCGGGACCAACGGCAGCATCGTGTTGGCCACGTTCCAGGTGCAGGACGGCGCGCTCAATTTGGGCCGGGTCACCTTCGCGTTTCTGCTGGGCAGCGGGACGGCTACCTTTACGAATCCGTCACCGATCACCATTGTGGACCTCAGCCCCGCCTCGCCGTATCCGTCCTCCATCACCGTGACCGGACTCGTCGGCACCGTCAGCAAAGTGACCATGATGGTCACCAACCTCTACCACGGATCGCCCAACGACATTGACATGCTGCTGGTTGGGCCAACCGGCACGAACACGGTCGTGATGTCCGACGCGGGCGGAGGCAACTTCATAACGAATGTCACGCTGACGTTCGATGACGCGGCGGCGAATTCGTTGCCGCTTTCCAGCGTGATTACGAGCGGGACATATAAACCCACGAATCCCTCCGGGACGCCCGACCAGTTCCCCTCTCCTGCGCCACCGGCACCGTGGGGTGCGACGTTGTCCGCGTTCAACGGCTCGAATCCGAATGGGCTGTGGTCGCTCTACATCAGGGATGATCTGGTCATCAAGGACGGCAGCATCAACCGTGGGTGGACTGTCTCCATCACCACGTTCGGGTTGATCGCCGCGGCTGCGGATTTGTCGGTTACGATGACTGCTGCGCCCGACCCGGTTGTTGTCACCAGCAACCTCACCTACACCATCGTCGTCGCTAATCACGGGCCGTGGGACGCGACGGGTATCGTCCTTAGCAACACGCTGCCGGCTGGGGCAACGCTCGTCTCGACTGATGCGACTCAAGGCACATTCACGGTCAATGGCGCGCTGGTTTGGACGATTGGAACACTGGCGATGGATGCAGAGGCAACCGCCACGATAGTTGTGCGTCCGGGCGTCGCCGGTTCTGCCGTCAGCACCACTTCGGTGTTGGGTCTCGAAGGAGATCCGAACCTCGCGAACAATGTCGCTACCACGGCCACGACCGTCAGCGTTATCACGGCGGACCTGGCGTTGGGTGTCGTGGCCACACCGGATGTCATGTTTGTCGGCACTAACAACCTGACTTACTCGATTGCGGTCACCAACTTTGGTCCCGCGACAGCGACCGGTGTAACGGTAACCAACACGCTGCCGCCCACGGTGAATTTTGTTTCCGCCACGCCCGCGGGCTACACGCTGGCCGGCAACGTCGTCACCTTCACGAACCTGGGCAGCCTGGGCAGCAGCGCAGCAACGGGCGCCACCATCATTGTCAGACCCACGGCAGCCGGCACCATCACGAACACGACGACGGTCGGGTCGGGCGTGCTCGATCCGCTCAAGGGCAACAACACTGTCTCGGTCAAGACGGTGGTCGAGTTCCCGCGGATCACGGCCACCCGCACGGGCAACACGCTGGTGATCGCCTGGCCGGCGGACGCGAACGCCTATACGCTCGAATACACGACAAGTTTGACGCCGCCGATCGTTTGGACTCCGGTGGCGACTCCGCCGGTGACGGTGGGCAATCAGAAAACGGTCACTCTGAATATCGGCAATGACAACGAATTCTTCCGGTTACGGGCGCAAGGGCCATAAACCGGCGCTGCACGCGTTTGATTTTGAGTTCAGCGCTCGCAGCGGAGGCGGCTTTGAGGCTGTCTTGCGAGAATGACGTGGAAGTAAGCAAAGCAATTTAGTACAGACATGAAAGTGCGCTCTCATCCGACGTTTTATTCCGCGACAATGTTCCTGGCGTGTGCGGTTGCCGCGCCAATTTTCGTGCCCGGCGCCGCGGCGCAGATGCGCCCGACGCATCGCGAGGAAATTCCGAATTTCGACAAGCGCGCGCGCACGGAACTCACGCCCGGGGAGTCGGCGCAACGCGAACAGGGCAAGGCCCATTTGAAGGCGCAACTGCCTTCCGTTGAGGTGAATTTCGACGCGCTGCTCGACACACCGAAATTTGTTCACGCTCGCACCGGGTTTTTGACAGGACCGGATGGACGGGGGCTTGGCGTTTCATCGCAAACGGCCCGGGCCATTCCCTCAAATGATCCTTATCTGGCGGTCAAGGCGTTTCTGGACGAACACGCGGCATTGTTTGGTCACGGAGCCGGAGTTCTGGCGGATGCGAAGATCACGCGCGAAAGCACCGGCGCCCACAACGGACTGCGGACCGTCGTCTGGCAGCAGCAACTGGAAGGCATCCCGGTGTTTAATGCCGTCCTCATTGGCAATATCACCAAACGCGGCGAACTGGTAACTTTGGCCAGTCAGTTTCTTCCCGACCCGGCTCAGAGCGCCGACGCCGGCACGCAAAATCGCGCGGCGCTGCAAGCGCGCCAGCCCGTGTCCATTGAGCAGGCGATTGTCAACGGCGCACAGAATCTCGGCGATACCCTCAGTCTGAGCGAGATCCTTCCCAGCAATCCGGCGACGGCGGGAGATGGCTACCGGATGTTCAAAGTTCGCAATTCCGCGGCCTACGGGCGGCTGGTCTGGCTGCCAATGAACCGCGCCACAATGCGATTGTGTTGGGAGGTCTTCTTATCCAAGCAGGGGACGCGCGAGAGTTTCCAGATTCTGATTGATTCCGAGACCGGCGAAGCTCTCGTGCGACGGAACCGAACTGAATACATCAGTGATGCGACGTATAACGTTTACACCGGTGGCAGTCCTTCGCCGTTTTCACCGGGTTGGCCAACGCCAAATACGGCCCAGCCCCCATTGACCAACCGCGTGCTCGTCACGCTGCCCGCGTTGGATACCACGGCGTCTCCGAATGGCTGGATCAATGACGCTGACAATGACACCCAAGGAAACAACGCCGACGCATACCTGGATCGGGATTTCGACGGGCAGCCGGATGGGGGACTAAGGCCCCAGGGCAATCCTCCGCGTGTATTCGATTTTCCCCTGGACCTGACACAGGACCCGCTTACGTATTCCAATGCTGCGGTAGTGCAGATGTTTTATTCGATCAACTGGTATCACGACCGCCTCTACCAACTTGGCTTTACTGAAAGCGCGGGCAATTACCAGAACAATAACTTTGGGCGCGGAGGCGCGGGGAATGACCGGATAATTTCTTGGGTGCAGGCTGGCGCCGATTTAGGGTTGGCTAACAACGCGTTCTTCCAGGCAGCGCCGGATGGGATCAATGGCCGCATTGCCATGTTCACGTTTAGTGGACCGAATCCAGATCGTGACGGCGATCTTGATACGGACGTTCTTATGCACGAGGCAACGCACGGCACGAGCCAGCGGCTCGTCGGTGGTGGTGTGTTGATCAATGCTTTGCAGACCGACGGCATGGGGGAAGGATGGTCTGATTTCTACGCAGCGTCGCTCATGAGTGAAGCCGGAGACGACCCGGACGCCGCTTACCCAAATGGCGGTTACGTGACTTTTCAATTCGTTGGACTCCAGAATTTTGCGAATTATTACTTTGGGATTCGCCATTATCCGTACACGATAGACATGGCTAAGAATCCACTCACTTTTAAGGACATTGATCCAACTCAGGCCAGCACCCACGCAGGCGTGCCGGTCAGTCCGCTTTATGGAACATGGGATCCGAACCAAGCCGATGAGGTTCACAACCAAGGCGAAGTTTGGTGCGTGACGTTGTGGGAAGCGCGGGCCAATCTTGTTCACAAGTACGGGTATCCCGGCAATCAACTCATACTGCAATTGGTTACTGACGGCATGAAGCTCGGCCCGGCCAACCCCACTTTTCTTCAAGCTCGCGACGCGATCATCCTCGCGGACCTTGTCAACAACGGTGGCGCGAACGTGGGTGAGTTGTGGAACGCGTTCGCCAAGCGCGGCATGGGTTTCAGCGCCATCGCTCCCGACAGTTCCACGACCATCGGCGTCGTCGAAGCCTATGACGTGCCCGGCGTAAATGTGGTGGGGGTCAACGTGTCGGGTGGCAATGGCAACGGCGTGATTGACGTCAACGAGTGCAACGACCTTCAGATTATTCTGGCCAACTTCAACACTTTCGCGGT
>CAZNOE010000247.1:0-8197 GCA_964574525.1 uncultured Bifidobacteriaceae bacterium | reverse complement strand
GAGGTTGCCCATGCACGGACCTGGCTCCGTGAGCTACGAAGGGCCGCCGGGCGATTTCTGGCTATCGACCGTCCGCGTGAAGGTCGGCGACAAACCGATTGGGCTGCGCAACGCGACGGAAAGTTTTGCCAACGGAAACAACAACGCGGCCAAGGCGATTGACGACGATTTGCAGAGCGGCTGGTCCGTTAACGGCGGGCAAGGACAGGCGCACAACGCCGTGTTTCAATTCGCCGAGGCGCTGCAGGGGACCGAAGATTTGCAGTTGGAACTCGTTTGTGAACGCTACCACGCCGCCGGCTTGGGAAGATTCCGCATTTCAGTCAGCACGGCGCACGACGCAAAGGCCTCACTGTTGCCGGATAACGTTCGCGCCGTCCTGCTCAAATATCGCGAGAACGGAAGGCAAGGTTCGCTGCTTGAATCTTCCGAAGCCGCAGCCGACCGTGAATTGCTGCTGCGGCAGTTCGCAAAGGTTGCGCCTGAATTGGCCAAAGAGCGGCAGAAGATTGAAAAGCTTCGCGCGGAGATGCCGAAATTTCCCACGACATTGGTGATGCGCGAGCGCCCGTCAGATCATGGGCGGCCAACCTTCCGGCAGCACCGCGGTGAATTCCTTCAGCCGAAAGAGGAGGTCACTCCCGGCGTGCCATCGTTTTTGCCTCCGCTGCCCGCGGATGCGGCGCCGAACCGACTCACGTTGGCGAAATGGCTGGTATCAAAAGAGAATCCGCTGACCGCCCGCGTGACGGTGAACCGGCAATGGGAGGCGTTCTTCGGACGCGGCATCGTGCGCACGCTGGAGGATTTCGGATTTCAGGGGGAATTGCCATCGCATCCAGACTTGCTCGACTGGCTGGCGGTCGAATTCATGAGGCAAGGTTGGTCGCAGAAAAAGATGCACAAGCTCATCGTGCTGAGCGCGACGTATCAGCAATCGAGCGCCGTGACGACAGAACTTCGCGAGCGCGATCCGCTGAATGTTCTGCTCGCGCGCGGGCCGCGGTTCCGCCTGGAGGCCGAACAGGTGCGCGACTCGGCGTTGGTGGCGAGCGGATTGTTCTCCGACAAGATCGGCGGGCCGAGTGTTTATCCGCCACAACCGCCGGGCGTTTCCACCGAAGGGGCTTACGGTGCGCTGACGTGGAAGGCGAGCGAAGGACCGGATCGCTATCGGCGCGGGCTTTACACGTTTGCCAAGCGCACCACGCCTTACGCGATGACAGCGACGTTCGACGGCCCCAGCGGCGAAGCTTGTCTGGCGCGCCGCGACCGTTCGAACACACCGCTCCAAGCGCTCACGTTACTGAACGACACCGTGTTTTTGGAGTGCGCCCGAGCGCTGGGACAAATGGCGGCCCAGTCCGACGGCGACGAAGCCATCCGCGCCGAATTGCTTTTCCGGCGCTGCCTGACACGCCCACCAACGAACGAGGAACGGGACAAGCTGGTTCAATTCTACAAAGCTCAATTCGCCCGGTTTGCTGCCGGTGAACTCAAGGCGGCGGACGTGCTGGACATGAAACAAGCCGAGCTGCTGAACGAACAGGCCGCTTGGACCACCGTCGCGCGCGTGTTGATGAACCTCGACGAGACCATCACCAAGAGTTAGACCATTGCATAGCGTGAAACGATTTGTTGCATTCGTAGTCGTCGCGGGAATCGCGCTTCTTGTCGGCTTCATCGCGGGCTGGATAGGAGCTCACAATGCGAGCGCTACGCGCTTAGAACGAGTCGTCGCCATAAGCTGGGGGGACAGCAAGTATGGGCCGTCATTCTACGGTGCACACGTTTACCTTGAACCTCAGTCCAACGGCTATTCGGTTCGTGCGCGCGTTTTCATCGGGCGCGGCAACGATTACTTTCACGACTGCGGAGAGTTAGGCACTGTTCAGACCGACGCGGAAGCTGTCGCCAGATGGGGCACGATTGACTGGCGTGAAGACGGATTACACATCGGCAGCGGTACGAATGAGTACTTTTTGCCGCGAACAAAGTTGGAGACTCACAGATGAAACTTCCTGACAAGACGATCAGCGGCGTGTTGGGCTTTTGCGGAAAACGCATATGAACTGCCACGACCATCTGTATGCCTGCAGCCAACCGCGCGTGAATTCGCGGCGGTGGTTCCTGAAGGAGTGCGGCCTTGGACTTGGCAAGATCGCGTTGGGTTCGTTGCTCACCAACGCCCTTGTATCGAACTCTCGCGCTGCAACTGCATCCGCAACGAACGCGTTGAAGCCGCGCACAGCGCATTTTGCGGGCAAGGCAAAGCGCGTCATTCATCTGTTCATGGCCGGCGCGCCGAGTCAGCTTGACCTTTTCGACTACAAGCCCGAACTGACGAAGCTCGCCGGCAAACCGTTGCCACCTTCGGTCATCGGCGGACAGCGCTACGCATTCATCCGGCCCGACGCGGCGGTGCTCGGACCGCAATACAAGTTCAGCAAGCACGGCCAGTCCGGCGTGGAGCTTTCCGAAATGCTGCCGCACCTCGCCGAAATCGTGGACGACATCTGTCTCGTCAAGTCCATGAAGACCGACCAGTTTAATCACGCGCCCGGGCAGATTTTTCTGAACACCGGCTTTTCGCAACCCGGCCGGCCCAGTCTCGGCTCGTGGGTGATTTACGGGTTGGGCAGCGCATCGCAGGACCTGCCTGCGTTTGTGGTCATGTCCACCGGCTCCGGCATCAGCGGCGGTTCGGCAAACTGGTCCAGCGGCTTCATGCCGTCGGTCTATGCCGGCGTGCGCTTTCGCAACCAGGGCGATCCCATTCTCGATGTCAGCAGCCCGAACGGTATTGATGCAAAGCTCCAGCGCGATTCGCTGGATTTGATCGAAGAGTTGAATCATGCGCGCCTCGGAATCGTCGGCGATCCGGAAATCGAAACACGCATCGCGTCCTACGAGATGGCCTATCGCCTCCAGACCTCGGCGCCGGAATTGATGGACCTGAAAAAGGAGAGCAAGGAGACGCTCGAAATGTACGGCTGCGATCCGGCCAAGCCGAGTTTCGCGCGAGCGTGCCTTCTGGCGCGGCGCATGATCGAACGCGGCGTGCGCTTTGTGAACATTTATCACGAGGGCTGGGACGCGCACTCGGACGTGGTCGGCAATTTGAAAAAGAATTGCGGCGAAACCGACAAGGCCTCAGCAGCGCTCGTGAAAGACCTTAAGCAACGCGGGCTGTTGGACGAAACGCTCGTCATCTGGGGCGGGGAATTTGGCCGCACCCCAATGGTGGAAACGAACGCGGCGCTCGGCCGCAGTCTTGGCCGCGACCATCATCCGCAGGCGTTCACCGTCTGGCTGGCTGGCGGCGGCATCAAACCGGGTGTCAGCTATGGTGCGACGGACGATTTGGGATTTCACGTTGCTCAAAACGAAGTCCATATTCACGACTTGCAGGCGACGATCCTGCATTGCCTGGGCTTCGACCACGAACGGCTTACTTACACGCACCAAGGCCGGCAGTTCCGGCTGACGGATGTCCACGGGAAAGTAGTGAAGGACATTCTTGCATGACACGAAATCTGCACCCTCCTCTCTCACCGATGGGAGAGGGCCGGAGTGGGGACGAGCGTCGCCACTAATAGTTGCAGCGGCTACCCTCATCCGCGCGTGTGCAAGGGCGATCAAGCGGATGCTCTGGCGCAGAAAACCGCACTACAAAAACTGATGAAATGTGGAAGTGCAGCGGAAACGAAAATGTCGCACGATACCGCTTGAATGGTAGAAGTTAGAGGTGCAATGCAAACTGGTAGTCCCGATCAGCTTAATGAACGCGAGCAAGACAGACTCGATTCGCTCCTTCATTCAGCGCGGACATTTCATTATCTCAATTTTGTCGTGGCAGCTTTGTCTTTGGCATTCTTCTCTCATGAAAAGCCAGACGAAATCAAACTGCCGTTTGGCGACATTACACTGCCAAGAATACATGCAGCCGTGGCGAGTTACGTTCTTACGATCGCGTTTGCCATCGCTTCAGATCGTTTGTTCCGCATGGCAAGCCCTTGGATCAAACTTGATCCTCGCCGACCACCGTATCCGTGGCACGTATTGGGCCCGACAGGTAAGAGTTCAATTGCTTCCATCTGGTTGCTTGTGCCTGTCGTGATCACGGCATTTGCTGCCGGCACCACGCTCGGCAAGATAGTGAATGGCGTCTGGTTGACTCTGTCAGCACTGGGATTGGCCGTGCTTGCGAGAACGTTTGACGAGTACTTGCCGCACATCAAGCAACGAACAGATGAGAGGGGTGGAGCGGCGACGTTTTCAATTTGGCTGCTT
Source organism: uncultured Bifidobacteriaceae bacterium (assembly GCA_964574525.1). Classification (GTDB taxonomy): domain Bacteria; phylum Verrucomicrobiota; class Verrucomicrobiia; order Limisphaerales; family JADLHS01; genus WYBW01. Next base: position 3,904 of record CAZNOE010000247.1, on the reverse strand, counting down.
TATTGGACGCGAATACTTCGCCAGATTGGATTATTGGGAGGTTTCTTTCTTTTTGTTTTGGCTGCCGTGCCGCCTTGGGAAAAGCCTATGAAATACGCGGGTGCGATTCTTATCGCAGCCGCTGTAACCATTCATGTCCTTCGAGCATTTTGCGGTGTTAGATTCATCTACCATCGAATTGACTCCGCTGGAGCGAGGTTGGGTTTCCCAGAAAAAAGTCCGCATTATACATGAAGTGGAGAGGCGACTGTTTGTGTTTCGTCTCCTTAGGTCAAAATCGGAATGATACTTTCAAGACCTTTCTTGTACGTTCCATTTCTGGCTATATTCGCGCACACGACGTTCGGCGCCGAAGGATTCTGGCCTTCCGACGATTGGCCTCGTGCGACACCGGCTGAGGTAGGACTCGATGCCGCAAAGCTTGAGGCGGCGCGAGACTACGCGCTCTCGACTGACGGCTCGGGTTACATCACGAGGCACGGAAAACTGGTTCTCTCCTGGGGCGATGTACGAGAGCGCTACGATTTGAAGTCATCCACCAAATCCTTCGGCTCGATCGCGCTGGGTCTGGCGGTCAAAGACGAGAAGGTCAGCGTGAGCGACCTCGCGCGGAAGCTGCACCCTGACTTCGGCACACCACCGGATGAGAACGCAAAGACCAGCTGGCTGGAGGAGGTCACGTTGCTACACCTGGCGACGCAGACCGCCGGGTTTGAGAAGCCGGGCGGTTACACGCGGCAGCTCTTCCGCGCGGGTACGATGTGGGATTACAGCGACAGCGGCCCCAACTGGCTCGCCGAGTGTCTCACGCTCGCCTACCGGCGTGACTTGGACGAGTTGATGTTTGAGCGAGTGTTCACGCCACTGGGCATCAAACGCGCCGATCTTAATTGGCGCCAGAATCAGTATCGCCCCGCGCTCATTGACGGCATCGCGCGGCGCGAGTTCGGCGCGGGCATCAGCGCGAACGTGGATGCGATGGCGCGCGTCGGACTGCTCATGCTGCGCGGCGGGCGCTGGCGCGACACACAATTGATTCCGCGTGATTACGTGGAACTCGCACGGCAACCGGTCGCTGCGCACGCGCAATTGCCAGTGCACACCAATTCTCTCAAGGAAGCCGGGCCGAACGCACTGAAGCACTACGGTTTGCTCTGGTGGAACAACGCCGACGGCACGCTGGCGAATGTTCCGCGCGACGCATACTGGTCGTGGGGACTTTACGACAGCGTTATTTTGATCGTGCCGTCACTGGACCTCGTGGTCGCACGTGCCGGAAAATCCTGGCCTCGCAGGCCCGGCGGCGCTCATTACGATCCGTTGCGCCCGTTCTTCGAGCCAATCATCGCTGCGGTCAGTGACTCGCCAAAGCATAAGCCAAGTTCACTCGTCAAGGAAATCCGCTGGTCGCCCGTGGAAACCATTCGCCGCGCCGCCAAAGGCAGCGACAATTGGCCGCTAACCTGGGCGGACGACGATGCGCTGTACGGCGCGTTCGGCGATGGCAATGGCTTCAAGCCTTTCACACCGGAAAAACTCAGCCTCGGCCTGGCGCGCATTGACGGAGGCCCGGAGAGTTTTCGCGGCGAGAACATCCGTGCACCGTCGCTGGAAACGCGCGGTGATGGCAGCAAAGGCCGCAAAGCGAGCGGTCTGCTTTGCGTGAAAGGCGTATTTTATCTTTGGGCACGCAACTCCGGCAACTCGCAACTCGCCTGGTCCACTGATCACGGTTGCATGTGGACATGGGCTGACTGGAAGTTCACCAATAGCTTTGGCTGCCCCACGTTTCTGAACTTCGGTCGCAATTACGCCGGAAACCGTGACGGCTTCGCCTACATTTATTCGCCCGACAGCAACGACGCCTACACCGTTGCCGACCGGTTCGTCCTCGCGCGTGTGCCGGTGACTCGCATTCGCGAGCGCGAAGCCTACGAGTTCTTCGCCGGGCAAGCGGCTGATGGTTTCCCCGGGTGGACAACAAATCTTCATTTACGCTCCGGCGTCTTGACCCGTCCAAGTGGCTGCTATCGGCCAGGCGTCACGTTCAATGCTCAACTGAATCGGTTTCTCCTCGTCCATTCCCGGCCAAATGAACGCTCCCGTGACACAGGCGGAAAAATTGATCTCCGCTTTCACGGCGGCCTGGCTATTTACGAAGCGCCGCAGCCTTGGGGGCCGTGGTCGGTGGTGTTTGACACCGACAACTGGGACGTCGGCCCCGGCGATTCGGCATCCTTTCCCACGAAGTGGGTGGGCGCTGACGGGCGGACACTGTACCTCGTGTTTTCCGGCGACGATTGCTTTTCCGTCCGCAAGGCAACGCTCGTTCTTGCCGAATCACCGGACCATTGATCGCTGCCGTAACCCAACGATCACGGTGCGTTCTAGCGCTTGTGTTCGGCGCGCTTTTGGCCTAAACCGGACTCATGAATCGTCGCCAATTCCTCAAGCTCGGTTCGGCAGCCGCGATGGCGTTGTCCGCGGCCAGTTATGTTCCAACCACATTCGCCGCCGAAAAGGCCAAGCGCGTCGGCCTCATCGGCACGGGCTGGTATGGCAAGGCCGACCTTCTTCGTTTGATTCAGGTCGCGCCGGTGGAGGTGGTTTCGCTGTGCGACGTGGATAAACGCATGTTGGCCGACGCAGCCGACCTGGTGGCCACGCGGCAGGCGTCGAAGAAAAAACCGCGCACCTATGGCGATTATCGCGCGATGCTCAAGGAGCGCGATCTGGACATCGTGCTCATCGCGCCGCCGGACCACTGGCATGCGTTGCCGATGATTGCCGCGTGCGAAGCGGGCATGGATATTTACGTGCAGAAACCCATCGGCGTGGATGTGGTCGAGTGTCAGGCAATGCTCGCCGCCGCGCGCAAGCACAAGCGCGTCGTGCAGGTCGGCACGCAACGCCGCAGCACTCCGCATTTGATCGAGGCGCGCGACCAGATCATCCGCGAAGGCAAGCTCGGGAAAATCGGGCTGGTCGAGATTTACTGCTATTACCAGATGCGCGCGCGGGAGAATCCGCCGGATATCGCGCCGCCCGATTATTTCGATTACGAAATGTGGACCGGGCCGGCGCCGATGCGGCCCTACAATTCGCTCGTTCACCCGCGGCGCTGGCGGGCGTACATGGAATACGGCAACGGCATTATCGGCGACATGTGTATTCACATGTTCGACATGGTTCGTTGGATGCTCGATCTGGGCTGGCCCAAACGCATCAGTTCTTCCGGCGGCATCCTCGTGCAGAAGCAGAGCAGAGCGAACATCTCCGACACGCAAACCGCGACATTCGATTACGGCGACCTCGAGGTCGTGTGGACGCATCGCACCTACGGCTCGCCGCCGGATCCGAAATATCCGTGGGGCGCGACGTTCTATGGCGACAAAGGCACGTTGAAGGCGAGCGTAATGAGCTACGATTTCACGCCGCAGGGTCAAGGCGAAGCCATCCACAAGGATGTCACCTACGAACTCGAACAATTCCCCGAAGACAAGACGGAGAAAGACCTGGAGAAGCACGTCGCACCGGCCATCCGCGGCCACATGAAGGATTTGCTCGCCTGCAACGAGACGCGCGCCAAACCGGTGGCGGATATCGAGCAAGGCCAGATTTCCAGCGCATCGTGCATCATGGCCAACGTCGCGATGCAGCTTGGTCGCACGCTGACGTGGGACGGCGAGAAAGGCCGCCTGGTGGGCGACGACGAGGCGAACCGGCTTTTGCGGCGTCCGTATCGTGCGCCGTGGGTGCATCCGGAGGTGGATAAAGCGTAAGTCTTCCTCCGGGTAGCTTGCGCCAATGTAGATGAGCTGCGTGGGTGGCCGGATTACCGCGCTTTGGTCGGAGCGGGAATCAGCGCGTGCAGGATTGGTTCAACCCACGCGTCTTGTTTCAC
>CAZNOE010000246.1:0-8235 GCA_964574525.1 uncultured Bifidobacteriaceae bacterium | reverse complement strand
CACTGCACCGGGCGCAAAGTTTCCGCAGAGTTGCCGTCGTGCGCAAGTGCAGACTGGCCGGGACAAAAATGTTCTTGTCGGCTGTGGCTCGCCAGCGTAGGAACGGGGCGATGAACAAACGAATTCCCTTCCCCCACCGTTCCTTCACCCGGCGTCAGTTTCTCTACCGCTCGGCATTGGCCGCAGGCGCGACCGCGTTGGGTGGCGCGGCGCTGGCGCAACCGAAGGCGCGGCGCGTTTCGCCCAATGAAAAACTCAACATCGCCGTCATCGGCTCGGGTGGCCGCGGCGCGACCGATGCCGCCGAGGTCAGCAACGAAAACATCGTTGCGCTGTGCGACGTGAACGAGGCCAACCTCGACAAGGCGGCGCAGAAATTTCCCCAGGCGCGCAAGTACGTGGACTTCCGCAAACTTTACGACGAGAGCAAGGACATTGACGCGGTGGTCGTGGCCACGACCGAGCACACGCACGCATTTGCCGTGTTGCCGGCGCTGCGGCTGGGCAAACACGTCTATTGCGAGAAGCCGCTCGCGCACTGCGTGTGGGAGTGCCGCCTGCTGACCGAAGAAGCGGCCAAAGCGGGAGTGACCACTCAAATGGGCACACAGATGCACGCGACCGACAATTTCCGCCGCGTGGTGGAATTGATTCAGACCGGCGCGGTCGGACCTGTGCGCGAAGTACATGTGTGGGTGTCGCGCGCGTGGGGCGATGGCGACCGGCCCACCGAGACACCGCCCGTGCCGCCAACGGTCCATTGGGACTTGTGGATCGGTCCCGCGCCAATGCGGCCATTTCATCCGAGTTATCTCACCGGCCAGCCGCGATGGTACAAGTATTGGGACTTCGGCGGCGGAACGCTGCCCGACTTGGGAAGTCATTGGAACGACATGGCGTTTTGGGCGCTCAAATTGAAGCATCCGCGGACCGTCGAAGCGTTTGGCCCGCCGCTCAATCCCGAAACCGCGCCCGCGTCGTTTCACGTCACCTACGAGCACGGCCCGCGCGCCGACATGCCGGCCGTCAAGCACACGTGGTATCAAGGCGAGGACAAACCCGCGCTGTGGACGGACAAAAAAATTCCGCAATGGGGCGACGGCGTCCTGTTCATCGGCGACAAAGGCATGCTGCTCGCGGATTACGGCAAGCACAAACTGCTGCCGGAGGAAGAATTCGCCGACTTCAAACGGCCCGAACCGTTCATCCCGAAGTCCGTCGGTCATTGGAAGGAATGGATTGACGCGTGCAAGACCGGCAAACCGACCACGTGCAATTTCGATTACGCCGGGCCGCTAACCGAAGCGAACCAACTCGGCATCGTTGCCTATCGCACCGGCAAAAAGCTCGAATGGGATCCTGTGAAGATGAAGGCGAAGAACTGTCCCGAAGCTGACAAGTACATCCGCATCAAATATCACAACGGTTGGAAGCTGGCGTGAGTGGGGTGACCGCCGCAACGCGCGCGTCCCTGCCACATTAGGGCTAAATACCGGAGCGCGGGCTTCAGCCCGCTTCAACATCGGGACATATTGTCGGCTGAAGCCCGAGCGACTCGGCCCGTTTTGTTCTTGATTGAGGAAGGGTAATAGGAACAGGATGCTCACACTCGGAAAAGGCCCAGATTACCATGCATCCGACATGCGCCTCTCTCAGAAGGGTGTCAGCAGTGTTCTCCTTGATGGCCTCGTTATGCCTGGCGGTTTTGGTTCGCGCGGCGGCAAGTTCCGGCTCTCAACTCTCATCCATCAACCATCAACTCGTTGCGGAGCAACTCACCAAATCTCCAGCGGTGTTCATTGAGAACAAGGGGCAATGGGCAGATGAATCAATCCGCTTTGCGTTGAGCAGTCGCGGCGTGAACGTGGGCGTAACGGATGAAGGGTTGCGATTTCAGTTGTTCCAGGGGAGCGCGACCGTCTCGGTTGCTGCCAGCGGCGTCGCGCCGCTGGCTTCCAACGGACTGACTCAGCCGAAGATGAAAGCGAATGGTGTTGTGGAGTCTGTTCGGCGCGACGCCGAACAGAGCACGCGAGACGCGCGCGCTCCCCGGATGAAGGAATTCTCCGTGCATTTCGTCGGCGCGGGGCGAGTGAAAGCAGAGGGCGAAGGGAAGGCGCAGCAGGTGTTTAATTATCATCGCGGCGAGCCGGAGCGGTGGCGGGAAAATGTGCCGTCGTACGAAGCGGTGGTGTATCGCGGAGTCTATCAGGGCATTGACCTGCGGGTGACGGGAGGCCGAACGGGAATCAAATACGAGTTCATTGTTGCTCCGGGAGCGGACTGGCGGCAGGTGCGAGTACGGTACGAGCGAATCGAGCGGCTGACCTTGCGCGACGACGGCGCGTTGGTGGCGCATTTGGGTAACGCGGAGACTGCGGCTCCGCGACAGTTCTCTGCCGCTTTGGAACCACGCACCCAAATAAAAGCGCTAAAGAGTTAACAGTTCCCTCATGAAAACGGTGCTCATCCCATTCCAAGCTCGCATGGCTTGTTGTGTGACGCTGGCAGCAGTGTCATCTCTTAACCTGAACGCAGCGTTGAACGATACGGTTGGCACTGCGCCCGCAAAAACTTCGGCGACGATTCCGTGGTCGGAGATCGGTGCAAGGGCTGGTGCGGATTACCAAGGCGATGGTTTGGCCGTTATTACTACAGCCGAGGGCGTGCGCTTGCGCTGCGTTTTCCAACGGCTCGAAGGCGAAGTGACCTGCGAAGGTTTGTGGCTGACCTCCACGGTAACGAATCAACCGCAAGACCGCTTCCACATAGTGGCGACATCGGTAGGGCGCGGCACTCCGTGCGCGCAGGCGACGGAAGACCAAACATTCAACATTCAACGTCCAACATCGAACATCCAATTGCACGGTACCGGCACGCTCGCCATTGACGGTCTGACGGTTCGTTTCATCCGGCCCGGACTCATCGAAGAATACTCCGTAAGCATGGAGGGCGTGCGGCAGGACTTTATCATCCAACGGCGGCCCGAAGGTGAAGGTGAATTGCGCGTCGAACTGGCGGTGACCGGTGCCGAGGTCGAGCCGCTGGTTAATGGCGCGCGACTCGTGCTCGACGGCTCCGGGCGCAAGATCGCCTACAGCCGGCTGCGCGTGACCGATGCAGCAGGGCGTGAGTTGCTCGCGCGGATGGAAGTGAGGAATAAATCCGAAATCCGAAATCCGAAATCCGAAATGGATTTGGGCGTGACGGTGAATGATGCCGAGGCGGTGTATCCGGTGCGCATTGACCCGACGTTCAGCGACGCTAACTGGTCGGCCGTGGGTTCGGGGATGAACAACACCATATGGACCGTGGTCGTTTCGGGAAGTGAGTTGTATGCAGGGGGCAATTTCACGACGGCAGGCGGAGTCAACGCCAATTACATTGCTAGATGGAACGGGAGCAATTGGTCGGCCCTCGGTTCGGGGATAGGGGCGGTAGATTATCCCGCTGTGTATGCGCTGGCGACGTCGGGGACTAACCTGTATGTGGGGGGCTATTTTGCGACGGCGGGCGGGATCAGCGCATCCTCCGTTGCCAAATGGAACGGGAGCAGTTGGTCGGCCTTGGGGTCGGGGATCAACGGCATTGTGTATGCGCTGGCAACGTCGGGGACTAACCTATATGTGGGGGGCGGTTTCACGACGGCGGGCGGGATCAGCGCAAACTCCATTGCCAAATGGAACGGGAGCAGTTGGTCAGCCCTTGGTTCGGGGATGGGAGGTCCCACGTTTCCCAATGTGCAAGCGCTGGCGGTGTCGGGCAGCGACCTGTATGCGGGCGGCGATTTTATGACGGCGGGCGGGATTAGCGCAAACCGAATTGCCAAGTGGAACGGGAGCAGTTGGTCGGCTCTGGGTTTGGGGATGAACAACGCCGTAAATTCGCTGGCAGTCTCGGGCAGTGACCTCTACGTAGGGGGCATTTTCACGACAGCGGGCGCCAGCGCGGCCAACTACATTGCCAAGTGGAACGGGAGCAGTTGGTCGGCCCTCGGTTCTGGGATGAGCACTTGGCTGGAAGCGCTGGTGGTGTCGGGCAGTGACCTGTATGCGGGGGGCATCTTCACGACGGCGGGCGGGATCAGCGCCAATCGGATTGCCAAATGGAACGGGAGCGGTTGGTCGGCCTTGGGTTCGGGGATGAACGGCGGCGTGTTTGGGCTAGCTGTGTCAGGCAGCGATCTATACGCGGGGGGCGGTTTCACGACGGCGGGAGGAAAGGCTTCCTCTCACGTAGCCAGGGCGTTGATTTCCCCCGTATCGCTGAGAGGCGCTGTCTCTGGTGTTGATTCGTTCGGACACTCTCAAGGGCCTTTGGCGAGCGCCGCAGTTCAGTTGGCTAGTGTAGGAAGCACAGCCACGGATGCGCAAGGAAACTTCCAATTCAACACGCTCAATCCCGGTACGCGCACGGTTACGGTGAGCAAGGCGGGTTACTACTCCGTGAGCCGAACTTTGAATTTTCAGGCCGGTGTGTCCAAGTATGAAACGTTCCAACTCACGGCGCAGTCCGGCGCGGGAGGACCGTCGGCTTATGACTTTGCTTCGCCGAACGGAACGCACTTCATTCCCGGAATACCGGGCAACCTCACGTTCTCCACCACCGTCGCGTGGAACGGTTCACCTGGCACGGTCCGTTTCTTGATTAACGGGACTTGGTATCCAGCAACGATCACGGACCTCGGCGGCGGATTGGCGCAAGCGGCGCTGTCGGTTCCTGCGCCCGCGACAATCGCGTCGTGCAGCGAATGGACAATTGAAGTCACGAATGGCCAAGGCCAGAGGCGGCTCGTGGGCGCGAAGGCTTACTTCCATCCGATCCCGGCGATCATCCCGGCGTGGTATCGCGCGAGCATTCCCTGGCAAACTGCGGGACGGACGCTCACGTTTGGGGAAGACCTTGCCGTGACATTGTGGGACGCCGAGATTCCGTCAGGTGTTTTTTCGTCGAGCGCATCCGTCGGCTACCACAAAGCATTAAGCTTCGACCCACAGGCTGGTGCGTTCATCGGCACGTTGGGCGGCTTCGGCCAATTCTCGGAGCAACTGGAGTTTTCCGGCGTCGAGAATCTCGGCGAGGGACGCCTTGATCTGGCCGGCACGCTCACCATTGGCTTGCACGATTGCCAGACCGCCGACATCACACCGGGCTGGGAAGTCTCGCTTTCCGGCAAAGCGGGTGTTGGCGCACCAGTCGTGCTCGTGGTGGACATTGTCTTTCCGCCCCTGTCACCGGCCGTGCATACGTTGCTCGGTGTACCAGTGGTCAAAGACATTATCGAGGCGTTGAAGCTGCGTCTCTATCTGGTTGGTGGTTTGGGCCTGTCGGGTGAGTACGAGAACCTGCAATTAGGGAATTGTTATCTTGGGACAACCGCTTTGAAAGTCTCAGGAACGATCGGGCTCGAAGCCCAAGCGGTGGTGGAAGCATTCGGCGCGGAGGTCGGAGTCTATGCGGGCGGAACGGGAACGCCGGAGTTTCAGATTTGCCCGAACCTGACGTTTGAGGGCTTAACGATCAGGGCATACGTTGGAATCTTCGTCGAGACACCGTTGTTTGATTACAGCCCAGAGGTGGGAGCCGAAGTCCGCTTTGAACCGGGCGCGCCGCCGCAACCCATCGCCATGACGACCATTCGTCCGACGGGACCGGGTGCCGTCTGGCGTCCCATCGGCAGCAGTTATTTACGCTGGGGTGAAGCCAACAGGCTGGCAAGTAGCGAACGAAGATCCGAAACGCCAAGGCGAACGAAAGTCGCCGGCGAGGTAGTCAACGAGACGCTCGTGCAAAATGTTTCCCGCACAGCGAATCCGTCCGTTGTCGCAGTCCCCAGTGAGACGATGGTGCCGTTCACCTTGCATGACGCCCTGAAGCCGTGGTACGCGGCGACTGACATCGGCACCTTGCGCCAGACGAACAGCGGGTCGTCGCTGGGTCGGATCATTGATGATCAGGCAGCAGAGTTCACGGCGAAGATTGCCGTGGTGAACTCGAACACATTCCTCGCGGCGTGGGCGCGAGTGTCGGGAGACATTTCCAGCGTCACGAATCCAGCCCAGGTGTCTCCCCATTTGGAAATCGTCACGGCGCGATTCATCCGGAACACGGGCACATGGAGCACACCCACACAACTTACAACCAATTCGGTCGTTGACCGTGATCCGCTGCCGGTGATCTACGGCACGAATCAGGGAATCCTGTGGATTCAGAATGAGGCGGATGCCAGCATTGGAAACAGCACGAACGGGGACCGGCTTATCTTTTCAAAGTGGAACGGTGCTGGCTGGAATGCGCCACAGACGCTTTGGACTGCGCTGAAGGGAATCCTGCAATTCGCGTTCGTCGCGGACGGCTCTGGTCAAGGGCACGCGGTTTTTGCGGTGGATGAGGACGGCAATCTTGACACACGCACAAATCGCGAGCTTTACCGGTTGTCCACAACGAACGGGGTCTGGCCGGCGGCGGTTCGGCTGACGAGTGACAGTGTCGAGGATGCGATGCCCGTGCTGGTGGCACCCAATGGCGTACCGCTATGCGTCTGGAGTGCGAGCAATACCGTGACCTATTCGTCGTTGAACGTCTGGAATCCCAGACCGGTCTTCAGCGAACACACCCTGGCGAACCAAGCCCCGACGCTTGACGGCGTGACGATGCCGGGCGGAGCGGCTGTGGCTTATGCCGTGCAAGGCTCCAACGGTGTGGACATGGTGGCTTCATTCTATGACGCGAATCTGGACCGCTGGTCGTTGCCCCGGCAATTGACTGAGGATGAAGACGCGGAGAGTGCGCTGGCGCTGGCTTGGGACGGAACCAACGCGGTGATCGCCTATCTGAAAACTCAAACTTTGCGAACGAACGTGGATGTCGTCATCAACGGACAGACGAATCATCTGCAAAATGTTCCGCAGCCGGGCCGCACGGACCTTTGCCTGCTGCGATACAAACTGGGTGGCGATGTCAGCGTGGTGACTGATTCGCTGATTTTCAATCCGACGAATGCCGCGCCGGGATCGAATGTGACGATCACGGTAACGATTGAGAATCAGGGCGACTTGCCGGTGCAGAACATCACAGTGGTGTTTTATGACGGCGACCCGGCAAATGGCGGCACGCAGATTGGAAGCGTCCAGACAATTGCCGGGCCATTGGTCGGCGGAGCAAAACAAGACGTGACAGTGTCCTGGGTTGTGCCTTCCTATCCAAACGCCCACACGATTTTTGTGGTGGTTGATCCGGGGTTGACATTGAGTGATCGAGATCGGTCGAACAACACCATGTTCAAGCGGACGGTTCTGTCTGATCTGGCCATTGAGACATGTTGGAACACGGAGGTTTCCGGTTCTGCCGTGGCGCTGGTGGCGAGAGTCGTCAGCCGGGGAGTCATCACTGCGGGCCCGTGCGAAGTCTCCTGGCGCTTGGGCGCGGCGGATGGAGAGGAGATTGGCAGGAGCGGCGTGGACGCGCTTGCTCCCGGACAGGCTTACGAGGTTTCGTATCTCTGGCACACAAGCGGCCGACAATTCAGCGGAGCGTTCGTAACCGTATTTGCGGTGGTGGATGCCGGTGGAGTCATTCAGGAAGCTGACGAGACAAACAATTCTTACCCGCAGAGTGTGAGGGTTGTGCCGGCGTGGATTCCGCGAATTACCGGGATGAGCGTATCCGCCGTCGGCACTGCGACCGTGACATTCGAAGCAACTGGATTCACCACGACGAACTTGGCGGTCGAAAGCACTGGCTTACTGGCCAGCACGAATCAGTGGCGTGCTGAGACCAATGCAACCATTACCCCGGTTGCCGCAGGAACATTTGAGGCTCAGATTCCGGTGCAGGGCGCGGTGCGCTTTTACCGGGTTCGCGCAACGCCGTGAGACAGCGAGCGCTTCGAAACGCGACAGCACGCAATGCGGGCGCAACCATTTGCTCTATGAGCGAAATCAGGCCGCCAGCGACTGGCCAGTTTGTGATTTCACTTGAGCCGTTTCGCCGAGAAGAGTAGGAATGGGTTCATGCCGATTCATCTTCCATCAATTTCGCGGCGGGAATTCCTCAAACGATCATTGATCGCGGGCGTGGGCCTCGCGCTCAGCCCCAGCTTGCTGGCCGCCACGCGCCGCGTGGACGCAAACTCCTGGGCGCTGCTGGCAGACCTGCACATCGCCGCCGATGCGACCAAAATCGCGCGCGGTATCACCATGAGCCGGCATTTGCAAATCGTGTCCGACGAATTGC
>CAZNOE010000245.1:0-8272 GCA_964574525.1 uncultured Bifidobacteriaceae bacterium | reverse complement strand
CTTGTTGATTATTTCGGAACGGAGAAATGAACATTCGGATTTTCGACCGGAACTCGGCGAACGTGTTCAATGTGCGCACGCCCGGCGATTCAGTTCCTTTTCCATCTTCCATCTCCATTGAATTCATGTCTATTCTGCCGCCATGGAAATTTACAACCATCCGACGTTTAGCATGGCGTTGCAGCAATTTGATCTCGTCGCCGATCATCTGGAAATCCCGCACGATGAACGCGACCGGCTCAGATTTCCCAAGCGTTCCATGACCGTCGCGCTGCCGATTCATCGTGATGACGGCTCGACGCAAGTCTTCACCGGCTATCGCGTGCAACATTTCCTTACGCTTGGCCCGACAAAAGGCGGCTTGCGGTACCATCCGGATGTGCGGCTCGGCGAAGTGGCCGCGCTGGCAATGTGGATGAGCTGGAAGTGCGCTCTTACCGGGCTGCCCTACGGCGGCGCGAAGGGTGGCATCGCTTGCGATCCCGGCAAAATGTCCCTCACTGAACTCGAACGTCTCACGCGCCGTTACACGCAGGAAATGATTCCGTTCATCGGACCGCAGGTGGATGTGATGGCGCCCGACCTCGGCACAAACGAACAAGTCATGGCCTGGATGATGGACACCTATTCCGTCCACATGGGCTACACCGTACCGAGCATTGTCACCGGCAAACCGGTCGGGTTGGGCGGTTCGCTTGGGCGGCGCGAAGCGACGGGACGCGGCGTGGCTTATCTCGTTAACCGGGCCACGGACACCATCGGCCTCGACATCGGCAAGGCGACAGCGGTGGTGCAAGGCTACGGCAACGTCGGCTCGATCGCCGCGCTCTCGCTGGCGCGTTATGGCGCAAAGGTCATTGCCGTGAGCGATGCAAACGGCGGCATTCACAATCCACGCGGACTCGATCTCTTCGCGCTGGAGAAACATGTGGCCGAAAAGAAAACTGTCATGGGCTTTACCGAATCCGAGCCAATCACCAACGAACAATTGCTCGTCCTGCCGTGCGACATCCTTGTGCCCGCCGCCTTGGAACGCCAGATCACTGAAACCAATGCCGGCAAAATCAAATGCCGCATCCTCGCCGAAGCCGCCAACGGCCCGACCACGCCAGAAGCCGACAAGATCATCCAGTCGCGCCCGGAGATTTTTGTGCTGCCCGACATCTTGTGCAATGCGGGCGGCGTGATCGTGAGCTACTTCGAATGGGTGCAGGACTTGCAAAGCTTTTTCTGGAGTGAAACCGAAATTACCGACAAGTTGTTCCGGATTTTGGAGACTGCGTTCACGCAAATCCTGGGTGTGAGCCGCAAGCAAAAAATCCCGATGCGCCTGGCCGCGCTGAGTCTCGGCGTCAAGCGCGTGCAGGAGGCGAAGAGGATTCGGGGGTTGTTTCCGTAAGATCGGAAGATAGGATGAACCCTTTCTGATTGGATGTGTCCAAGCTTTCAGTTCTTTTGCAAGGCTTATGAAAACTCAACACAACAGTTCCTTTCAGTTTGCACTGGCCTGTCTGGCAGCACTGGCGCTGGTTAATTTGACCGGCTGCGCAACCCGCTCGATCTCCAATTCCGGTTACCGCGGCGGCGGGTATTACGGCGATTCAATGTACCGCGGCGAGTTGAGCGACTCCGACGTGCTCGGCGTCGATCGCGATCAATCCATTAACGAAAGTGACATCTCAAAGGCACTCGACACGCCCGCGCGTCTGAAGCTGCGGCGCGGCAATTCCCTTCTGCTTATTCAGTCTGGGGCGATGTTTCCAGACGAGCCAATGGCCACCGAGTTGAACCGCTTCGTCAGTGTCGTTCCCTTCACCGGCGTGCCGACCGATGCGCGGCGGCCCGGCGAGGTTCCGACGGAGAGACCGCAGGCGAGCTATTCGAAATCGCTTCGGCTGGCGGCGGCTCGCGGCGGTTGCGAGACCATCGTTTGCTACTGGGGCATACTCGAATCGGCGCGTGAGGGATTGGCGAGCAAACCCGTCTCGTGGGTACCGGTCGTCGGCGGAATCCTGCCCGACGAACGCCAGCGGATGCGTATCCGTCTCAAGGTTGCGGTCATGGATGTTCTCGCACAGGGCACTGGTCCATTTTCACGCCCGAGCCGTTCGAAGACAAGGCGGTCAGCGGCCGGTTCAGCCGGGAAAGCTCGGACCAATCGCAGGTCGAAACGTTGAAGCGCAAAGCCTACGAAGCTGCGGCGAAGGATTTGTTGCGGGTTTACGGGAGTTGAGGTGCTCAGGATTCGGACCGGCCCCTTGACACACGGCCATTAGTTGGCAACTTTTCCGCATGGCACATGCGCTGGCCAAATCGAACGAAGCCTTTATCCGCCGCATGGTGCGGAGCGGGCGTTTCAACAATCAAAGCGAAGTCGTCCGCGAGGCGCTGCGCCGGATGGAGAAGGAAGATTTGAGTTATCTCAATCCGCCGCCGCTAACGCCCGCTCAGGCAGAGGAGATCTACGGACCGAATCCTGAAGAAGAGGCTCGGGAACGTGCTTTCGCAATCGGCGCCTTGCGCGCCTTGCGCCGCGCCCGCCGGGATCGCAAGCGATGAACGCTTGGGATGTTTATTCCTGCGACCTGGGCTTCGGCGAACATCCCGTCGTCATTGTGTCGCATCCACTGCGCGCCGCCAACAAGCCGGAAGTGGATGTGGTGGCTTGCAGTTCTCAACGCGCTGGCCGTCAGCCGCAATTCCATGAGGTTCTCTTGGATGAAGCTGACGGGATGGATTGGCCGACGTTGTGCAAGTGCGACTTGATTTACACGCTTCCCAAGGCGGAACTGAAAAACTACCGCGGCTCTGTCACGTCTGAGCGGCGGCGTGCCCTCGTGCGAACAGTCATCGCCGCGCACGGTTGGAACGCGGTATAGGTTCATTCCAAATGCTGAAGGAATTTTGCGCGATGGATTCGATCAGTTCGCAAGCGGCAGCCGTTTTTTGACATCACTGAACCACGAGTTACTCTCTTTCCATGACCAGAAAAGCGAAAGCCCCTCTCACGCCCGAACGCATCATGCAGTATGCCTGGGGCTATGCGACCACCTTCGTCGTTGAGGCTGCGCTGGAACATCACGTGTTTGATCGGCTGGACGAGTCGCCCCGCACGGTTCAAGAACTGGCCGTGGTGACGGGCACTTCCCCCCGCGGTTTGAGCGCGCTCTTGAATGCGCTGGTGGGCTTGCAACTGGTAACCCGCATCAATGACCGCTACGGATTGACTCCCGAGAGCGCAGCCTTTCTGGTCTCGACCAAGCCGTCATTTCACGGCGGCGTGTTCCGGAACTTCCGCACCCACCTGTTGCCAAACTGGCAGCAGCTTCCCGACGTTGTGCGCACTGGAAAACCGGCCAAAGCGGTCAATCAAGAGAATGCCGGTCCCGAATTTTTCGCCGAACTTGTCGAAGCCATCTTTCCACTGAGCTATCCGGCGGCGCGGAGATTCGGCGAGCACCTGGGCCTCGCCAAAGCCATCACGCCGGTCAGTGTGCTGGACATTGGCGCCGGCGCAGGGGTGTGGGGCGTGGCGCTGGCGCAGCAATCGCCGCAGGTGCTCGTGCGAGCCGTGGACTGGCCGCGCGTCCTGGAAATCACGCGCAAAGTTGCCCAACGGCACGGCGTCGCCGACCGCCTCACCACCGCGCCCGGCGACCTGCTTGAAGCGGATTTCGGCAGCGGGCATGACGTGGCGACCATCGGCCACATCCTGCACAGCGAAGGCGTGGAGCGCAGCCGGCAATTGCTGCGCAAGACATTCGCGGCGCTCGCTCCGGGTGGCACGGTTGCCATCATGGAATTCCTCTGCGACGACGATCGCGCAGGTCCGCCGCACGCGCTGATGTTCGCCGTGAACATGCTCGTCCATACCGAAGTCGGCGACACGTTTACGTTTGCGGAAATCAGCCGGTGGTTGCGCGAGGCGGGCTTCGTCAATCCGCGTTTGCTCGATGTGCCGGCAGCATCCCCTCTCATCCTGGCGACGAAGCCCAAGCCCGGCGCTGATTCGCGTCGCCGGAAGACCGCTCACTCCAAGCCGCGGTCGGTCAAGTCATCCTCATCCAAACCGAGATAGTGTCCGAGTTCGTGGAGAACTGTGGTGTGGACTTCGTCACGGAAAGACTCCTCATCCGCTTCCGCCTGCTCCCAGAGATTTTCCAGGAACAGAATGATCTGCGGCGGCATCGGCACCGCTTCCTCCTCGGCAAACTCCGGGCCGGCGAACAAACCCAGCGTGTCAGGCGCGATGCCGTCGGCTTGCAGGGCGCGATTCGGCCGGCGCTCGAAGGTGATGGGAAGCTTCTGCGCCTTTTCGCGCAATGGCGCAGGCAAGGCCGCGAGCGTCCCTTCGACTTCGGCCAGAGCGAGCGCTTCCAGTTTTTTCCAATCGGCGGACATCGTTAATCCGTTGGCACGTTGATTCGTTCAAACGTCAGCCGCGGCTCTTTGAACGTTCTAACGTTTTCACGCATCACGCCTTAACGGTACTTTGCGCCTGCCACGTTTCCGCGATTGTTGAAACGCGTCTAACGCGTGCTGGTTGGCCGCGAAGAACTCCGTCAAGTCCGCGAGAATTTCCAGTGTCGCCGGACTGAGGTGATGCTCGATGCCTTCGATGTCCAGCCGCTGCGTTTCGGTGTCGAGGCCGAAGAGCGAGAAGAAACGCGAGAGGGTCTCGTGGCGGCCCTGGATTTTGCGCGCGACGGCGCGGCCCTGGTCGGTCAACACCAGCCCGCGATACTTTTCATAGTTCAGGAAGCCCGCCTCCGCGAGCTTCTGCACCATGCTGGTCACGGACGCCTGTCTCACTTTCAGCGACGATGCGATATCCACCACACGGGCGTAACCTTTGCGCTCGATCAACTCGTGGATGCGTTCGAGGTAATCTTCGGCGCTCTGGCTGGGCCTGGTACGCTTCGGCATGACGAAGGGATTAAACACGGTTTTCCGCAGGGCGCAAGCCAACGCGATGGCACAGCTTGCTGCGGAAGGGCGCTTGAGGCATTTTCGGCGCATGAAGTTTCGCTGGCTTTTTCTCGTCGCGGTGGGCGCGCTCGTTCTCACGGTTTCCTGCACTCGCGAACCGGCGACGAGCACGACAAACGCGCCGACCTCTTCGCCTGCCAAGACCAACGCGCAGACTTTTCAAGTCAAAGGCGTCGTCGTGGAGTTGGAAGCCGACGGCAAGACCGTGAAGATCAAACACGAGGAGATTCCCGGCTACATGGGCGCCATGACCATGCCGTTCGAGGCGCGCGACACGAATGAATTGCGCGGCCTGGCGGCGGGTGACCCAGTTTCCTTTCGTATGACCGTGACGGAGACCGACGGGTGGATTGACCAGATCAAGAAGCTGGACACGCCGCGCACAAATACGCCCCCGAAAACTGGTCCGTTCCGTCTCGTTCGGGATGTTGAACCTTTGAGCGTTGGCGACATGCTGCCGGAATATCACTTCACCAACCAGCTCGGGCAGGCCGTAAGCCTGAACCAGTTTCGCGGCCAGGCGCTGGCGATCACGTTCATCTTCACGCGCTGTCCGTTCCCGACATTTTGTCCCCTCATGTCGCGTAACTTCGCGGAAGTGCAGACGAACCTTCTGGCCACGCCCAACGCACCGACGAACTGGCACCTGCTGACAATCACGTTTGATCCGGAGTGGGACTCGCCGCCGCGGCTCAAAGGGTACGCCTCGCAATTTCATGCCGACCCGCAACACTGGAGCTTTCTCACCGGAACCTTGATTGACATTACGGCCATTGCCGAACAATTCGGCCTGTTGTTTTGGCGCGAAGGCGACGGTGGGAACATCAGCCATAATCTGCGTACAGCGGTCGTGGACGCGCGCGGGCGCGTGCAGAAGATTTTCACGGAGAACAAATGGACGAGCGAGGAAATGACGGAGGAAATCCTGAAGGCGGCGAAGATGAAACCCTGATCGTCGTGGGAGGGTTACCGCCGCCGAATCCGCAAGGCGATGTCGGTCGCGTAACTCGGCGACTTCAGCACCGCGGCTCCTCCCGCATGTTTCAATCGTGTCTTTGGGCCGGCGTTCCCGGTCACCGGATCGAGCCACTCCACCCGGTAGTTACCTGCGGGCAACTCCAATTCCAGGTTGGCCTGCGAGCCGCCGAAAAGATACAGCGCATATTGCTTCCCGGATTCCACCAGCGCGTACGCTTTGGCCTTCTCCGGCAAACCGCCTTTGATGATTGATGTGTCAGGCTTCATTCGGATGAAGTCGAACCCATGAATGAAACGCGTTAGCGTTCGCATTTGCCGGCGGAAACCTGGATTGCCGCCACCCGGCTGTTTCGCGGGATACGCGAACGCTCCATCCTCGAAACCCGCGACGAACGAGTAATCGAGATTGTTGTAAAGCCCGCCGCCCGCGAGAATGAACTGCCACGCCTCCATCCGGTAATGCGTGTCGTTGGTGCCCTTGAACCCCGTCTCGTTGTCGCCGATGACTTTGTTCAATCCAAAGTTCAGCGCCACGCTGTCGGGCGGACTGGCGTAGTGAAAATTGAAAATGGACACGGCAGGATGCGGGTTCTGCACCTTCGCCTTGCCGTTGGCGATGTTCTGCGAAATCAAGTGCCGGACGCCCAATTCCCGTTCCGTCGCAACAATTACGTCTGCGATACGCGCCTGCCACTCAAGCGGGACGCCGAAGTACGGCTCGTTGCAAATTTCATAGTAGAGATTGTCGAAGCCCTTCAACTCGGTCACGATTTTACGAACCATGGCATCCTGCACCACCAACAGTCCGCCGCGACCGTCGAGCGCGTGGACGTTGGTACGCGCGACGGCGCCAATGCCGTTGACGTTGTTCGCTGCGTTCATCGGGCTGAGCTTCCACATCGTGTCCTTGTAGAATGGGCAGAATAGATTCATCTCGACCACCACGCCGCGTCGTCCGGCATAACGAACGAAGTCCTTCAATCGCGCGAAATATTTTTCATCCCACTGGTTGAGATCAAATTTGTTTCCGCCGTTGGCATAGCCGGCTGTGGTGCTACGCGCCCACGGACAAATGAATCCTCCGGGCAACGGCGCGAGCGTGTTGCTGGCAATGTTGAAATCGCCCGGTGATTCGCAATACGCGCCGCTGAAGGTGCGGGTGTTGTTCAAGCCGTCCTTCGCGAGCGCGTCGAGATATTTGCGATAGTCGAAATCAAGATTGAGCACCGCTCCGTAATGCTCGCCCGACGTGATGAGCACTGTAGGTTTCCCACGAAAGAGGAAATAGTGCGGATTGTCGGGATGAAGAGAGAGCGGTGCTCTTGCTGCCGTGGCGGGGGAAGAGAAGACCGGCAGAGTCAGCGCGATGCACACCTTAACGAGAATCTCACGCCGAAACGCCTGGCCGCGTGGCCACGACGCAGACGGAGCGCCGAGCACCGCCTCGGCTCGATCTGGACTGGGCGATGAAACTGGCCGAGACGGTGCTCGGCGCTCCGGCGTTACCGGTAAGGTGATACGTCTCGGGCAGATCATAATCCAGAACTGGACTTTCTTTTCGCCGCGATAATTGCACCAACGCGGCCGTTCGTGAAGCAAAGTTTCCAAAGGGTCTTCGACATTTTCAGTGGCGCCGAAAACTGCCAGCATCGAGGACAAAAATCCTCTCCCCTTCCGAAGGGCAGGGTGAGTGCGGCGGCCGAAACTGATTCGTTTCTGCCCAGGCTGGGTTCATCCTTCCTCACTAGGTACACACGCCTGAAAAACAAGCCGGAAAACTCAACTTGAAGAATTTTGTCTCACACCCCCGGCGGGAGTTCAAAAGGAGAAATCTGTGCGAGTTCAAAAGGAGAAGTTTTAGAGCGAGTAATTTCCTAAGATTTCAGGCCAGGTATTTTGGGGTGGGAGCGGCGATTGAGCCACGGCCCAGAACTGGCGTAACGGATGATGGCTGAGGGTGATAGTTACTCGTTGGGTTGGAGCAATGGGCCAACTGCGGCCCAGAAAGTCTATCTCGTGGTCGGCATTGACCCGGCGGCGTAAGTGGAGCGCCAGAGGCAGGTCCAACAGGGCCGATGGCGGGCAAGGACGGATGGCCGTGCGCTGCTCCGCCAAGGCCCCTGTCCCAAGCGGCATTGGGGCTGTCGCCCGTGGTGCGGCAGACAGTGGCATTTTGATGGGCGACTTGGCGATCCAAGACGACTTGGGCGGCAGCATGAATGAAGAATTTTGTCTCACACCCTCCCGCCGAGGGTGTGTGGCCGCATAGTAACCTGAGATCAGGCGGCGATTTTGATTTCGAGGG
>CAZNOE010000244.1:0-8285 GCA_964574525.1 uncultured Bifidobacteriaceae bacterium | reverse complement strand
TCGGCTACTGGAACGTCAGCGCCTACAACCAGGGCATGATGGGCTACAAGACGCCAAACATCGACCGCATCGCGAAGGAAGGCGCGCTGTTCACCGACTGGTACGGCCAGCAGAGCTGCACCGCCGGACGTGCGGCGTTCATCACCGGTCAGTCCGGCTTCCGCACCGGCCTGCTCAAGGTTGGCCTGCCGGGCGCCAAGGAGGGACTCCAAGCGCGCGACGTCACGCTGGCGCAGTTGCTGAAAGCACAGGGCTACATGACCGCGCAGTTCGGCAAGAACCACCTCGGCGACCTCGACGAACATTTGCCCACGGCGCACGGCTTCGACGAGTACATGGGCACGCTCTACCACCTCAACGCCGAGGAAGAGTTCGAGAACCCCGACTATTTCAAAGATCCCGCGATGATCAAGAAGTTTCAAACGCGCGGCGTGATCCACACCTGGGCGAATCCGGACGGCACGCAGAAGATCGAGAGCCTGGGTCCGCTCGGCAAGAAGCGCATGGAGACCATTGACGAGGAGATCACGAAGGCCTCGCTCGACTACCTGGAGAGGGCGAAGAAGGCCGACAAGCCGTTCTTCCTCTGGTGGAACTCCACCCGCATGCACATCTGGACGCATCTCAAGGCGGAGAGCGCGGGCAAGACCGGCCTCGGCACCTATCCCGACGGCATGATCGAGCACAATGCCATGGTCGGCCAGCTTCTCGACAAGCTCAAAGAACTGGGCCTCGATGACAACACCATTGTCATGTACTCCACCGACAACGGCGCGGAGAAAATGACATGGCCCGACGGCGGGCAGTCCCCCTTCCACGGCGAGAAGGGCACGCAGTGGGAAGGCGGCTTCCGCGTCCCCTGCGCCATCCGCTGGCCCGGGGTCGTCAAGCCCGGCACCGTCCTCAACGACATCTTCGCTCACGAAGACATGCTCCCGACGCTCATGGCCGCCGCCGGCGTCCCCGACGTGAAGGAGCAACTCTTGAAGGGCATGAAAGTCGGCGACAAGACCTTCAAGGTCCACCTCGACGGCTACAACCTCACGGACGCCCTTGCCGGCAAGTCGCCCAGCCCGCGCAAGGAGTTCTTCTACTTCGGCGACGACGGCAACCTGGCCGCCCTGCGCTACCAGCAGTACAAGGTCGTCTTCCAGGAACAGCGCGGGGAGGGCTTTTATGGGTGGCAGGAGCCGTACTCGACTCTGCGCGTGCCCAAGATCTACAACCTCCGCTCGGACCCCTTCGAAGCGGCCGACCACTCCATGGATTTTAACCACTGGAGGGCGGATCGCCTGTTCCTCCTCGTGCCGGCGCAGCAATACGTCGGACAGTTCCTCGCCACGTTCAAAGAATTCCCGCCCAGCCAAAAGGTCGGCAGCTTCAGCCTCGACCAGGTGCTGGAGTCGCTCCAGCAGGGCGGCAACAAGTAACGCGGCGTTGGATGAAACGCTGATTCAATCCACCGGGCCGCACACGTCTCACTGGCGAGTGCGGCCCTGTGCTTTTCGGCATCGCAAAGGAGACGCGACGATGAAAACCACATGTAAACTGAATCTCTGGCTCGCCGCGCTCGTTGGCGCGGTGGCGCTCTTTGGCGCGAGCATCACGGCCGCCGCGCAGGGAGTCCTGCCCCGGCCGGAACAGCCGTTCGGCGGCAAGATCGGCCGCACCACCAAGGAATCCAAACCCGACTTCCCGAAGGAAGTCCAGGCGCCGAAGGGCGCGCCCAACATCCTGGTCATCCTGACCGATGACGTGGGCTTCGGGGCGACCACCCCATTCGGCGGGCCGGTCCCGACGCCGACCTTTGAGCGCCTGGCGAACGCCGGCTTGCGTTACACGCAGTTCCACACGACGGCGCTCTGTTCGCCGACGCGCGCCGCGTTGCTCTCCGGGCGCAATCACCACAGCGTTGCGACGGGTGTCATCATGGAGTTGGGCACGGGCTTCCCCGGCTACAACTCGCTTATGCCGAAGAGCGCCGGGACGTTCGCCGAGATCCTCAAGCAAAACGGCTACAGCACCTCCTGGTACGGCAAGAACCACAATGTTCCCGACTGGCAAACGAGCCAGGCCGGGCCGTTCGACCTGTGGCCCACCGGGTTGGGCTTCGAATACTTTTACGGCTTCATCGGCGGCGACACCAGCCAGTGGAACCCGGCCCTATTCGAGAACACCAAGCCCATCGAGCCGCCGCACGACGCGAAGGATTACTTCTTCGACAAGGACATGGCCGACCATACGATCCAGTGGATCCGGATGCAGCACGCGACGGCGCCGGGCAAGCCCTTCCTCGCCTACTACGCGCCCGGCACCGCGCACGCGCCGCATCACGCGCCAAAGGAGTGGATCGCCAAGTTCAAGGGCAAGTTCGACCAGGGCTGGGACAAGCAGCGCGAAGAGACCTTCGCTCGGCAGAAAAAGATGGGTATCGTCCCGGCGAATGCCAAGTTGACCGAACGTTCCGCAGGCATCCCCGCGTGGGATTCACTCGACGCAGACCACAAGAAAGTCGCGGCCCGCATGATGGAGGTCTACGCCGCCGCGCTGTCGCACGCGGACTACCAGATGGGGCGCATCCTCGACGCCATCGCCGAGCAGGGCGAACTCGACAACACGCTGGTCATCTACATCCAGGGCGACAACGGCGCGAGCGCCGAGGGCGGACCGAACGGGTTGCTCAACGAGATGACCGTGTTCAACGCGATCCCCGAGGACTTCAAGGAAGTGCTCCGCCGCATGGACGAGCTGGGCGGCCCGAAAACCTTCAACCATTACCCCATCGGCTGGGCGCACGCCATGGACACCCCGTTCCAGTGGACCAAGCAGATCGCTTCGCACTTCGGCGGCACGCGCAATGGTATGGTCATCTCCTGGCCGGCGCGCATCAAGGACAAAGGCGGCCTGCGCACGCAGTTCAGCTCGGTCATTGACATCATGCCAACGCTGCTCGAAGCCACTGGTGTGCCCGCGCCGTCGAGCATCAACGGCGTCGCGCAGAAACCCATCGAAGGCACGAGCCTCGTCTATACGTTCGATAACGCGAAAGCGCCGTCGAAGCACACGACGCAATACTTCGAGATGTTCGGCAACCGCGCCATCTACCATGACGGGTGGGTAGCCGCCACGACACCGGGGGTTGCTCCGTGGGACTCGGCGGCAGAAATGCAAGGCCGAGTGCCTGCCGTCCTCGACTACAAGTGGGAACTCTACAACGTCAACGAGGACTTCTCCGAAGCGAACAACCTCGCGGCCAAAGAACCGGCCAAGCTCAAGGAGATGCAGGAACGCTTCTGGACGGAAGCGGCGAAATACAACGTGCTGCCGATCGAAAACAGTCGGATCGACCGCTTCGACGTGAGCCTCCGTCCCAGCCTGACCCGCGGCCGCGAGGAGTTCACCTACTACCCCGGCCTGGTGCGCATCCCCGAAGGCGCCGCGCCGGACACGAAGAACAAGTCCTATCAAATCAAAGCCGAGGTGGAGATTCCCAAAGCCGGCGCCGAAGGAATGCTGCTCACGCACGGCGGACGCTTCTCCGGTTACGGGCTCTACCTGCTCAAGGGCAAGCCGGTGTTCCTCTACAACCTTGCGGGCGTGGCGCGCTACAGCGTGGCCGGCAAGGAAGCGCTCAAGCCGGGCAAGCACACCGTCGTCTTCGACTTCAAGTATGACGGCGGCGGCCTCGGCAAGGGCGGCGTCGGCACGTTGCTGGTGGACGGAAAGAGAGCGGCCCAAGGACGCATCGAGCGGACGCTTGCGTTCCGCCTCTCGCTCGACGAGACCCTGGATTGCGGCGAGGACACGGGCACGCCGGTCAGCGAGGACTACAAAGTGCCGTTCAAGTTCACCGGCAAGCTGGCGAAGGTCGTCATCGACCTGACCCCTGAGCCGCTGAGCGCGGAGGACGAACAGAAGTTGAAGGAAGGCCAGGCCGTAATCGGCGTGGCCCGTTAATGACGAGTGCGACAATTCAAACGAATGAACCATAAGGAGACGAGGACGATGAAAATTACCCGAAACCTCACGGCCGCTGCGCTCGCTTGTGCGCTGATGGGCGCGCTCATAATGGCATGCACTTCAGCGCCACAACAGCAGACCCAGACGGTGGAGACGCGCATCGGCAAGCTTGACTTCGAATTGGGCGTGCCGACGAAGGCGACCGTTGAAAAACTCTACGACGAGATGGACTTCCAGCGCGCCGTGCAGTGCTACCTGTGGGCATTGCCCATCGTCGGCTTGGAGGATGCGAAGCAAGCCCACGAGCAGGACACCGGCGCCCGCAGTGGCGACCTCGCCATCTATGAGGGCTACCGCAACGTGCGGGTGTTCTTCACCCCCAACGTCGTCACGACCTACCTCGTCGGAACCATCGACCTCGCCGAGCACGGGCCGATGGTGCTGGATTACCCGGCCGGCGCGACCGCCGGCGCGCTGATCGACTGGTGGGACCGCCCCATCACCGACGTCGGCGTGCCGGGACCGGACAAGGGAGCGGGTGCCAAATATCTTTTCGTCGGGCCGGGGCAGGAAGCGCCCAAGGATGAGAGCTACCGGATTCTCCGCTCGCGCACGTTCAACACCCTCTTCCTCTACCGCGTGCTCGAGACGGACCCGGAGAAGGCCAAGGCCCTCCGGTCCGCCGTGCGTATTTATTCCTACAGCCAGCGCGCCAACCCGTCCGCCACCCGCTTGCTCACGCCCAAGCCGGATGGCGAACTGCGCATCGGCACCCAGCCCCGCGGGCTGGACTACTGGGAGCGGCTGTCCCAGGCCCTCAGTGCCGAGCCGGGAGAGGACCGCGACCGCTTCTTCATGGCGATGCTCAAGCCGCTGGGCATCGAAAAGGGCAAGCCCTTCAAGCCCGACGCGCGGCAGAAGAAGATCCTGATCGAGGCCGCGGTCGTGGGCGAGGCGATGGCCAAGGCCCACTCGTTCGACCCTCGCACCGAGGGCATGCGCTACCGCCCGGACGCGCACTGGGACTACCTCATCGCGCCCTCCTCCTTCGTGGTGGACCAGGACGTGGGGAACTCCACGCAGTTCGAGGAACGCACCGGTCTCTTCTACGAAGCCATCGGCATGTCCGCGGGCTCGATCCCCACGACGCCGGGCGTCGGCCAGACCTACCTCTGCGCTTTCCGCGACAATGACGGCCACCCGTTCGACGGCGGCAAGAGCTACCGGCTGCACGTCCCGGCCAACGTCCCCGTCAAGCAGTTCTGGTCAGTCACCCTCTATGACATAGACACCCGCACCCTGATCCAGAACAAGGAGCAGATCGGCGACCGCTCGTCACGTCAGCAGGACCTCGTGAAGAACGCCGACGGCTCGGTGGACGTCTACTTCGGCCCGACCGCGCCGAAGGGCTTCGAGAAGAACTGGGTCCCCACCGTGCCCGGCAAAGCGTGGTTCACCTACTTCCGCCTCTACGGACCGCTGGAAGCCTACTTCGACAAGAGTTGGCCGCTGCCGGACATCGAGAAAGTGAAATGACCAAACCAAAAATTCAAAGCAAGAACAGAACAATGAAAACTACAGCAGAAGCAAACCGAGGAAACGGAGAAAGAATTCTCTGTTTGCTCCGTGGCCTCCGGTTCAATCTGAATAATCCGAAAACGACACGGCAATGAACACCACACAAAACAAACCAAATCAACCAACCAAACAAAGAGAGGATACAACCATGAAACGAAACACAAGATTGCATAACGCAGCCCTAGCGGCCATCGGCCTCGCGCTGGCAGTCAGTGCCGGGGTGATGCTTGCATCGGGCATCGCTAAGTACACGCGCAGCGGTGCCGCCACCTCCACGGGTGACTTGCTGGCCGGCGCGCTGGTGAGCGGCAATTATTCCCTCATCGCCGCCGCTTCTGCCCAACAAACCGGCGCTGCGAACCCGCAACGCAACGCCTACTTCGGCGACCTGCACGTGCACACCAGCTTCTCGACCGACGCGTTCATCTGGACGGTGCGCACGAAACCCGACGACGCCTACCGCTATGCCAAGGGCGAGGCGATCGACCATACCTCGGGCTACAAGATCCGGCTCAACAAGCCGCTGGACTTTCTGGCGGTCACCGACCACTCGGAATACATGGGCGTGCTGCCCGGGATGCTCGATCCCAACAACCCGCTGTCCAAGCACCCGCTGGCCAAGGATGTCTTGAGCCCTGACCCGGACGTGCGCACGAGGACGGTGATGAAGATCCTCGGCAGCGTCATGAGTCAAAAGCCGATCCCCGAGTTTGTGGACCAGAAGGTGACGCGCTCGGTATGGCAGGAAATCATCAAGGCCGCCGAGAAGCACTACCAGCCGGGCAAGTTCACCACCTTCATCGGCTACGAGTGGTCCTCCAACGGGCCGAAAGGCAACCAGAATCTCCACCGCAACGTGATCTTCCGGGGCTCGAAGGTGTTCGACGAGCCGTTCTCGACCATTTCGTCCATCAAGCCGGAAGACCTGTGGACCGCCATGGAAAAGGGCCGCGCCGACGGCATGGAGCTGCTCGCCATTCCCCACAACGCCAACCTCAGCGGCGGCCTGATGTTCGCGCTGACCGACTCCGACGGCAATCTGCTGGACAAGACCTACGCCGAGCGCCGTATGCGCAACGAGCCGCTCCAGGAGATCACCCAGCTCAAGGGCACCTCCGAAGCTCATCCAGCCCTTTCCACCACGGACGAATTCGCGAACTTCGAGATCAATGACTTCCTCATCGAAGGGGAAGCGACGGGCACCACCAAGAGCCAGCCCAAGGGCAGCTACGTTCGCGACGCCTACCGGACGGGGCTTGTGCTCGAAGAACAGCTCGGCGCCAACCCCTTCAAGTTCGGCATCGTCGGCGACTCGGATACGCACAACACCGGCGGCAACTACGAAGAGAACAAGATGTTCGGCGGGCACGGCTCCGACGACGGCACCCCCGAGAAGCGGCTCGGAGGCGATAATCCGATGACCGCCCTGTTCAAGGGCTTTAGTTCGGGGGGGCTCGTCGGCGCGTGGGCCGAGGAGAACAAGCGCGAGCCGATCTTCGACGCCCTCAAGCGCAAGGAAACCTTCGGCACGACCGGGCCGCGCATCCGCGTGCGCCTCTTCGGCGGCTGGGACTTTGCCAAGGCCGACGCCGCCAGCCGGGACATGGCGAAGATCGGCTACGAAAAGGGCGTGCCGATGGGCGGTAATCTGCGCGCCAGGCCCGGCAATGCCAAGGCGCCCACCTTCATGGTGTGGGCCATGAAGGATCCCGACAGCGGCAACCTCGACCGCATCCAAATCGTCAAGGGATGGTCGAAGTACGGTCAGAGTTTTGAAAAGGTCTATGACGTCGCCTGGTCCGGAGCCCGCAAGCTGAATCCAAAGACGGGTAAGTTGCCGCCGGTGGGCAACACTGTGGAAGTGCGGACCGCGACCTACAAGAATACCATCGGCGCGCCCCAGCTGTCCGCCGTGTGGACCGACCCGGAGTTCGACCCGACGCAGCGGGCGTTTTACTACACGCGCGTACTCGAGATTCCCACGCCGCGCTGGAGCACGTATGACGCAGTCAAGCTCGGCATCGCGCTGCCTCGGGATGTGGCGGCGACGATCCAGGAGCGGGCCTTCGCTTCGCCCATCTGGTACACGCCGGGCGAAGCCGACCTCGCCAAGGGCCGCGCCGCCGCGCTCACTGTGGCCGGCCTCGAAGGCCGGGGCGTGAAAGCGCTGACCGACGGCGAAATCCGCGCGCTCATCGTGGGCAAGACCGTGCGCATCAAGAACACGGTGACCGGCGCCGAATACGGGGCGTTCTACAGCGAAGACGGCCGGCGTACGCTGACCGCCGACCCTGGGTTCGCCGCGATACACGGCGGCGCGGGCCTGGGGACGAACCCGTACGAGATCAAAGACGGACGGCTCTCATCCTCGCTGGATGACGGCTCGAGGTTCTCCTCACGCATCTTCAGGCTCGGCGACCGCTACGTCGCCGCACGCAGCGACGAGGCCGGTTACGCGAACTACGAACTGGTGGTGAAATAAACCGGGAGAATTGATGACCGAACTCACCCTGACCACGGGCAGCACGAGTCCCGGCTCGCCGCGACGCTCGCTCACGAAGCGATTGTTGCGCGAGCCGCTCGTGCACTTCTTGCTCGCCGGTCTGCTACACGCCGTAAATTCAACAGGAGGGAACGGAGAGCACAGAGATGAAATCTGAAACTCCGTTTCCTCCGTTAGCTCCTGTTCAAATATGAAAAGGATTGTCAACATGAAAGAACTGAACAAACACCTGCGGACATCCGCC
>CAZNOE010000243.1:6573-8324 GCA_964574525.1 uncultured Bifidobacteriaceae bacterium | reverse complement strand
ACATCACATGGTCATCTTCTTTCAATGGCGGTGGGGCCAGGGTGAGGGCGAGCGTCACACAAACTTCTCCGCAAATCAGCAAGCGCACCGCCGCAAGCCCGATCTTGCAATCCACTCCTCACCGCGTATTTTACAGCCATGAAACTGACGGCAACCAATGGCAGGAACACGAAGGCCCGGCGACATCTGCCGCGCCCGAGGGGCCGCCCGGACAGTTTCACCCTCCGGCAATTGGACGAGGCGATGAAGTGGCTGCGCGAAACCAAACGCGAACGAAAGCTCACTCATGCCCCGCTCCACGCCAGCTAACGCCGTTTTCCTCAACGTCCCTTTCGACGCGGATTACCGTCCGCTGTTCGAGGCACTGGTTTTTTGCGTGACGGATTGTGCCTTCGTGCCGCGCTGCGCGTTGGAGGCATCGGACGGCGGCCATGTTCGCGTCGAGAAAATCGCCCGCATCATTGCCGATTGCGCGTTCGGCGTGCATGACATTTCACGGACGGAACTGGACAAAAAATCCCGCCTGCCTCGATTCAACATGCCTTTCGAGTTGGGCTTGTTCCTCGGTGCGAAACGCTTTGGCGACCGCGGGCAAAAGCGCAAAGCCACTTTGATTCTCGACCGCGAGCGCTACCGTTATCAGAAATATCTGTCGGACATCGCGGGGCAGGACATCAAGGCGCACAAAAACAAACCCGCGCTGCTGATCGGGCCGGTTCGTGATTGGTTGCGCGACGCCGAGCCGAATCGCCAGCTTCCGTCCAGCACAATCATCGCCAGCCGTTACAAGAAGTTCCGACGCGATTTGCCCGGACTGTGCCAGAATCTCCGCCTTGACCCGGACGAATTGACCTACAACGACTACAAGTGGGTTATTAACCGCTGGCTTGAACTGAACGGATGACCATGTCCCTCCTCACCCCCGAACTCCTGCGCCGCCTTGAGCAATTCCAATTGCTCGCCGCGCGGCGCGCCAAGAGCAGTGCCAAAGGCGAGCGCCGCAGCCGCGCCCGCGGGCAATCCGTCGAGTTCGCGGACCACCGCAGTTACGTCCCCGGCGACGATTTCCGCTACCTCGATTGGAATCTCTTCGGCCGCCTCGAAAAACTTTTCCTCAAGCTCTACGAGGAGGAGCGCGAACTGCCCGTGCGCATTTTTCTCGATGCCAGCGAGTCCATGACTTTCGGCGAGCCGCGCAAATTCGATTTCGCCCGCCAGGTCGCCGCCGCCATCGGCTACGTGGCGCTGTGCGGCTTTGATCGCGTGAGCGTGATTCCGTTTCCGAATGCGCAGGGCCGAATCCAAACCGCGCCGCCTGAAAACAACGCTGCCGCCAGCTACAATCAACAATCCGCCGTCGAGGGCGCGCTCCGTTCTGTGCGTGGCCGCAAATCCTCCATGCAATTCTTCCAGAACATCACGGCGCTCACCGCCGCCGGTGGCGCTGAGCTGAACGAATCTCTCCGTCGCGGTGCCATCGAAGCCCGCGCCGCCGGACTCGCCATCGTGCTCAGCGATTTTCTTGATCCTGCCGGCTACGAAGCCGGCTTGACCGCACTGGTCGGTCGCGGATTCCAAGTGAACGTGGTGCAAATACTCGCCGCCGAAGAACTCGCGCCCACCACCTTCGGCGATTTGCGCCTGGTGGATTCCGAGAGCGGCGGATTGCAGGAAGTCACGTTCGGTCGTTACCGCATGAAAGCGTATCAGCAGACGGTGCAGAATTTCATCCAGCGCTTGCGCGAGTTCAC
>CAZNOE010000243.1:0-6473 GCA_964574525.1 uncultured Bifidobacteriaceae bacterium | reverse complement strand
TGAAAGCGTATCAGCAGACGGTGCAGAATTTCATCCAGCGCTTGCGCGAGTTCACCACGAAACGCGGCATCAACTTTTTCATGGCCCCGTCCAACATGGACTTGCAGGACTTGTTGCTGAAGCAACTGAGGAAATCAGAAGTCTGGGGTTGATCTGAAGCGCGGTATTGCTTCAATGGAAATCGTACGACGCACTGCCGATCAATTCCTCATGCGGCAAACGCTCGACGTTCTCTGCGCGAATCACGACCACGTTTTCCGAGTTCTGCACCTTGCCTTCAATGATCAGAAACGGCTCTTGCGTGATGACGAGCCGTAATTGTTCGAACAACGTCGGCGCAACGATCGCGTTGCTCATGCCGGTCTCGTCTTCGAGCGTGATGAAGACAACTCCCTTCGCCGTGCCAGGCCGCTGACGGCAGATGACGTTGCCCGCGATGCGCACCGTTTTGCCAGCACGCGCTTTCGGCAAATCGCTCGCGCGCCAGATGTCGCGCAGTTTGTCGCGCACCAGCGCCATCGGATGCGGGCCGGTCGTCAGTTCCAGTCCGTGATAATCGGCTTGCAGCCGCTCGACGGGATTCATCGGCAGGAGCGGCGAGATTTCCTGACCCACCCCTGACCCCTCCCAGGAGGGGAACAACCTTTCCTGCGCCGCTCCCCTCCTTGGAGGGGTTGGGGGTGGGTTTCCCGAAAACAAATCCCCCTCGCGCAATTCCCTCTCAACCTGCCACAACGCGTCGCGCCGATGTTTCGCCAGACAATTCAACGCCCCGATCTCCGCCAGCGTCCGCAATTCCTCCTTGCCCAGCGACGTGCGCAGTCGCAGATCGTCAATTGAACTAAACGGCTCCCGCTTTCGCTGTTCGATGATTTGCAACGCGTGCTCGTGGCGCAGGCCCTGCACGATGCACAAGCCGAGTCGCACCGAATCGTCCGGTTCAATCGTGCAAAGCCAGTCCGACTTCGCAATGCACACCGGGCGCGTCCTCAGCCCGTGGCGCTTCGCGTCCTTCACGATCGTGGCCGACGAATAAAAGCCCATTGGTTGGTTGTTCAGCAGGCTCGCATAGAACTCCGGCGCGCGATGCACCTTGAGATAGGCCGTCGCATAAGCAATCAACGCGAAACTGATCGCGTGCGACTCGGGAAATCCATACAGCGCGAACGACGCGACCGCAGCCGTTACGTCATCAATCGTCTTTTGTGAATGACCTTTGCGCTTCATCGCGTCGCGCAGTTTCTTTTCCACCTTTTGCATTTTGTCCTCGGAGCGATGAAAGCTCAGCGCGCGCCGCAATTCCTCCGCGTTGGAAGCGTTGAAGCCCGTCATCACCATCGCCATTTCGAGCATCTGCTCTTGGAACAGCGGCACGCCGAGCGTTCGTTCCAGCACCGGCACGAGATCGGGGTGATAGTAAGTTACCGGCTCTTTTCCGGCGCGCCGCTTGAGATACGGGTGCATCAAGCGACCTACAATCGGCCCGGGCCGGATGATCGCGACTTCGACGACGAGGTCGTAAAAATTCTTCGGCTTCAGGCGCGGCAGCGTCGCCATTTGCGCACGGCTTTCGATTTGAAAAACGCCGACAGTATCGGCGGCGCGAATCATTTCGAACGTCTTCTCGTCGTGCTCGGGCAGGTTCGCGATGTCGAGAGGATTGCCCCGTTGGCGCGTGAGTTCGACCGAGTCCTGCAACACGGAGATCATGCCCAGACCCAGCAGGTCCACCTTGATGATGCCGAGTTCCTCGCAGTCGTCCTTGTCCCATTGCGCGACGACGCGGCCGGGCATAGACGCGTTTTCCAGCGGCACGACGGAGTCGAGCTTGCCCTGGCAGATGATCATCCCACCCGAATGCTGGCCGAGATGCCGCGGCAAACCGTGAATCTGCTCATACAGCGTGGTGAACGCGGCGGCGCGCGGATGCTGGCGCGGCAATCCGGACTTCTCGATCTGCGCAAACAAATCCAACGTGTGCGGAAAATCGCCGTTCGCAAAAAGATGCGAAAAGCGGTCAAGCACGTCGCTGGGGAGGTTCAACGCCTTGCCGATCTCGCGGGCGGCGCTGCGACCGCGATACGTGATGACATTCGCCGTCATCGCCGCGCCGCGTTTGCCGTAACGCTGATAAACCTCCTGGATCACGCGTTCGCGCCGATCACCGCTGGGCAGATCAATGTCAATGTCCGGCCAGCCTTTTC
Organism: uncultured Bifidobacteriaceae bacterium; assembly: GCA_964574525.1. GTDB lineage: Bacteria > Verrucomicrobiota > Verrucomicrobiia > Limisphaerales > JADLHS01 > WYBW01. Next base: position 4,269 of record CAZNOE010000243.1, on the reverse strand, counting down.
GGCCTTCGCTGAGAAAACGCTCGAATAACGTGTGAAACTTGAGCGGGTCAACGCTCGTAATGCCGAGGCAAAAACACACCGAACTGTTCGCGGCGCTGCCGCGGCCCTGCGCCATGATGTTGTTGTCGCGGCAAAACTTGACGAGGCCAGCGACGATCAGGAAATAGCCGGCGAAACCCAGCTTGGCGATCAGCGCGAGCTCGTTTTCGATCTGATTGCGAACCTTCCCTGGCACGCGGCCATAACGCTGCCGTGCGCCGGCGAAAGTCTGCTCACGCAAAACACCGTCCATTGTTTCGCCCGGCCCGACTGGGTATCGGGGAAATTCATAGCCCAGGTCTTCAAGGGTGAACTGTAATCGCTCGGCGAGTCGCGACGTGTTGTCCACAGCTTCCGGTAGATCGCGGAACAGTTCGCGCATCTGCGCATCGCTCTTGAGAAAGCGTTCGCTGTTTTGGGCGAGTAATTTCCCGGCGGCATCCAGATGCGTGTGGTTGCGAATGCAGGTGAAGACGTCGAGCACTTGCCGGCTGGCCGGTGTGGCGTAGGCAACCCCGTTCGTCGCGAGCAAGGGCAGATTGAATTGCGCGGCGAGTTCGACAAGCGCGCTGTTGACACGCTGCTGTTCGCGCAAGTGGTGGCGTTGGATTTCAACGAAGACGTTTTTGCGGCCAAAAATGCGCAGTAGCTTTTCGATGATTTGTTGCGGTGCTTCGGGCGTAGGACAGGCGTCGCGCCTGTCTCCATCTTCAAATCCGTTTGAGGCTTGGGCTGGTACTGATCGGGGAGAACCGTTAATCGGCACTGAGGGCTTTGACGTTAGAGACAGGCGCGACGCCTGTCCTACCACTTTCGCAAGCGCGCCCTTGTGATCGCCGGTCAACGCCGCTAACCCTTCCGCGAATTCCGGCAATTCGTCCCACGTAACCCTCGCGTTTCCCTTTTCAGCGCGAAGGTGAGCGCGCGTCAGCAGGCGACAGAGATTTTGATAACCAATGCGATTTTCTACGAGCACCGGCAGAACCGTCTGGTCTTCAAACGTGAGTTCCGTACCAACAATCGCCCGAATCTTTTGCTCGCGTGCCGCGGTGAAAAATCTCGGCGCACCGTAAAAGCCATCGCGGTCGCACAGTCCAATCGCCGGCATGTCCAATTGCGCGGCGACTTTGGCAAGCTGGTCCGGTTGCGAGCCGCCTCGCAGAAAACTGAACGCGCTGCGGGCATGGAGTTCGACGTAGCTCATCAGTCGTACACTCCTTCCACGTACCAATCGTCGCCCTCGCAAAAGATCCGATGCAACGCGCCATCGCGCGTCTGGATGTCCCACACGTCGCGATTCCAGAGCTTGTCGCGCTCCCACCAGTGGCCCGAACTGCGCCACGGCCCGGCGATTTTCTCAATCGGCCCGTTCAGCTTCAGCGAAGCGATGAAGACAGGTCTGCCTTTTCCCATTTCAACATCCGCGTGGAATGGCGGACGGAAACGTCGTAGCCGCAGACCTTGTAGCGGCGCGTCTGTGACCGCCGCGTTCTCTGAATCCCACCGGCGGTCACAGACCGCCGCTACAGACGCCGATTCAAATCGCGGAGCTTCAATCCGAAAAGCGTCCGGACGGAATGAATCATCCACGACCGGTGTGCCGACATTCGCCGCGCCGCACAGTGCGCTGAGGCGCGCGAGCGTGTGATGAAATTGACCCGGATTGCGCAGCTTCGCTTCGAACAGGCCGAATTGATGTGCGCGGGAATCGCTTGGCCGGGCCGAGAGTTGGAGCGAAACGATGGGCGAGTCCGTCCGCACGTTTTCCAGATGCGCCTGGAGCATCCGAAAAAGTGTCTCTGCACGGCTCGTAGGCGCGGGTAATTGGAAGAAACGCTCGTAGAGTTTTCCCGACGCCAGCTTCAGCCGCAAATCGAGCCCGGCCACAACGAGGCCGAGCAGATCAAGGCGCGCCGCAAGCTGTCCGGCAAAACGATTCAGCACGAACAGGAGCGGTTCGAGCGTTTCGATCTCAACGGAAAAATCCATCGCTTCGGAGAACGTCTCAGGCGGCGTGACAAGCTTGAGCGGGCGTATTGTGGTGACGGACGCGCGACTGAATAAAGTCAGCGCATCTAAACCCAACCGCTCAACAACCCGGTCTTTGCCCAGCGCGACGAATGCGCCGACGGTGCGGATTCCCCAGCGTCGTAAAATACCAAAAACCTCCGGAGACGGTTCGAGGATTTCCAGCGGCAGCGCGGCGACGAATTCATCTGCGTTTTCCACGATCAAAACCGCCGAAGCGCAGCGCGCAGCGCAAAATGCCACATTCGGTGTTTGGGCGATGCCGACTTGCGCAGCCAGATCGAGTTGTTCAAGCGACGAAATGATTTGTTTCGCCCAAGCGAGCGGAACACGCGGTTCTGCGAAGTCTAATGGCAAGCCTTGCAGGTCCAGCGTGCAGACGCCATCCGCCGTGGCTTCAATCCGCGGCGAAAAATTGTAGGCGTTCTGAATCAGCACTTCTCTCGCGGCGGCTTCCTGAGTGAGCGACCGAGGCTTGATGATGATCTCCGTGCAACGCGCCATCGCTTGCGTCGGCGTCAACCCTTCGATCACGCCCGCGCGCCTCGCCGCTTCAGTGAGTTGAAAAATGACAGCCTGCTTCTCGCGGCCATCAATCAACGCGACCGGATGCGACGCCAGCTCCGGCTCGTGACGCAGCACGGCTTGCAAGGCGAAGTTGGGAATGGAGATTACGGCGAACATCAGCCGGCCTCCGAAGCGATTTGTTCGGGCCGCCGCGCCCAACGGCGTTCTTCCAGTTCAAAGCGCAGTTGTTTCAACAGTTCTCCTTCGGGTTGATCGAGCGATTCAATTCCAAACCGGCTTCGCAAAACCAGCCGCGCATTCGCGCCGCTCACGAGCTTTTGCGGCGTGATGACCAGCACGGTCGTGGAAGTTTGTTCAATGACACGCTGAAAGCGAAACCATGTCGTGGCCGGGATTTTTCGGAGTTGCGCCGGCGGATTCAGCGCCAGATCGAGAACGGCCAAAGACAGGTTGGTATCGCGCAAGACGAAATCCGCCGCCTTCAACGCCTGGTCGGCATCACGACAGCGCACCCAGAGCAGATGACTCAATGTTTCGTTCGGGAGCGAAGCCGGATCAAAAGAATCCTGACCGTCAATCAGCACCGCGATCTGATTCGCTTCCCAGACCCGCTTCAGAATCGCAGCCAACACCAGCGCGCTGCCGAAACTGCGACCGGAACAAAGCAGTTCCGTGGTGCCGCCTTTGGGTAATCCACCCGGCAATGCCTCGTCAATCTGCGGCAACCCCGTCGGCCAGACGGCGACAGACTTTTCGTCGGGCCGTTCTGCCGCCATGCGAACACCGGGAAATTTTTCCCGCAGCAGTTCGCGCAGTTGAACCACGTTGCCTCGCATAAGACCGCCGAAGCGGGATTTGAATATAGCCGTTCCTCGTCCCAAAAAAACATCGTTCTTTTTCGAGCCGCACAGAGATTGTAGTCACAACGAGGGACAAAGGCTGTCCAAGTCTCAACTTGCCTCAAGTACCTTCGCGGATACGATGAAACGCATGACTTCCAATGCGCGAAAGGCTTTTGTCCGGGGGCCGACACGCCGTTCATGAACTTCCTTGCCCCACTCGCGTTCGCCTTTGCTGCCAGCATTCCGGTGGTCATCGTGTTTTACCTGCTCAAGCGCAAGCGCGTCGTGAAGTTGGTTTCCAGCACGCTCCTCTGGCAAAAATTCCTCGCCGACACGCAGGCAAGCGCGCCGTTTCAGAAGTTGCGGAAGAATTGGCTGCTTTATCTGCAAATCCTCTTGCTCATGCTCGCGGTGCTGGCGCTCACGCGACCGTTCTTCGCCACCACGGCCAAGCCCGCGCAGTTGCGCGTCGTCATCCTCGATGGCTCGGCTTCGATGCAGGCCGTGGACGAATCGCCGTCGCGCTTCGAGAAGGCCCGCTCCGAGGCGCTCAAGTGGGTGGACAGTCTTGAGCCGACGGATCAAATGGTCGTGCTGCTCGCGGGCGCGAACACCGAGGTCAAACAATCAGCCACCAGCGAGAAGGCCGCGTTGCGCCGTGCGTTGCAAGCGTGCGCGCCGTCGGATTCGCCCACGCGACTCGTCGCCGCGCTCAAGATGGCTGAGTCGCTCGTGCGGGATCGGCGCAGCGCGGAGGTTCATTTGTTCAGCGACGGGGCGGTGCCGGATTTGACAGAGTTCGAGAACAAAGCGCTGCCGCTCATCTATCACA
>CAZNOE010000242.1:0-8329 GCA_964574525.1 uncultured Bifidobacteriaceae bacterium | reverse complement strand
ATGACGCAATGGCGGCGGTCATGTCCGATATTTATATCCTCGCCGCAAAGGGCGACAGCCGCGCGATTCAGGCGGTCAAACAGTACGAGCAGATGCAAACCCAGCGACGGTAAGCTGCGCGCGATCTTACTTTCCGAAGATTAAAACCAGAAACAACCGAAAACCAATCAACCGCGAACAATTAACCGTCAAAAAAACACCAACAAAAGGATCCGCCATGAAACCAGCCACACCAAAAACGGATCTATCACCATCAACTAAACCCCGAAAAGCAGTTTTCGGAGGTTCCCTTAATCTGATCGCCATGTACAAACTATTTTTTGCCGCGCACCGGACCATTTTGTTTTCGATGCTGTTCGCCGCTTCACCCGCCCTCGCCCAACCGCTCCCCAAGATCGAACTGCGCGAAACGTTCCCGGCCATGAAACTCGACCGCCCACTCTGGATGGAGGAAGCGAATGACGGCTCAGGCCGTTTCTTTATTGTTGGACAAGAGGGCCGCATAGTCACCGTGCGCAAAGGCACGGACGGCGGCGAGGCGAAGGAATTTCTCAACCTCGTGGAGCGCAAGCCGCTCGCAGAAAACGAAGAGGGCCTGCTCGGATTTGCGCTGCACCCGCAATTCAAATCCAACCAGCTCTGCTACGCTTTTTACAGCCAGCAAAACCCCAAGCGCAGTGTCATCAGCGAATTCAAAGTCTCCGCTACTGATCCCTCGCACGCCGACCTCAAGTCCGAACGCATTCTCCTCGAAGTCCCGCGCCCGTACTGGAATCACGATGGCGGGCAGCTCAGTTTCGGCCCGGATGGATTTCTCTACCTCGCGCTCGGCGATGGCGGTGCGGGCGGCGACCCGCATAACAATGGCCAGAACCCCGCGACGTTGCTTGGAAAAATTCTGCGTCTCGACGTGAACACCCGCGCGACCACCGGCGACGAGAAAAACAAAAAGGAATTGCCCTATGGCATCCCGACCGACAACCCGTTCACCGGCGAGCCGGATACTTACGATGTCCGCCGGGAAATCTACGCGTGGGGATTGCGCAACGTCTGGCGCTTCAGTTGGGATCGCGCGACCGGTGATCTGTGGGCCGGCGACGTGGGGCAGGACAATTGGGAGGAAGTGGACCTGATCGTCAAAGGCGGCAACTACGGCTGGTGCGTGCGCGAAGGCTTCAATCATTTCAAACCCGGCCCCGAAGGCGCGCGTTACCTGGATCCCGTGCTCGCCTACGCCCACAACCCGAAGCTCGCGGAGCAAAGCCGGTTTCCCGACCACGGCATCGGCACGAGCGTCACCGGCGGCTACGTCTATCGCGGGAAGAAACACCCGGCGTTGTGCGGCGTTTACCTCTACGCCGATTTCTCGCTGGGAACGATCTGGGGGCTGCGATTGAAAAACGGCCACGTCGTCGAGCACGGCACGTTGCTGCAACAACCCAAGAACATCACCAGTTTCAGCGAAGACCAGGCCGGTGAACTTTACGCGCTGACGCTGGATGGAAAGATTTTCTCGCTGGTGGTTCCTCAATAGACCACCACCACCACCGCCATGAAACCAATCACACCGAAAACCGAACTAGCACCATCAACCCGACTCCGAACAGCAGTTTCCAGAGACTCCCTGAGCTTGTTCCGTCATCCGTGAACGCGCCATTCAACCACATCCCATGAAATCATTTCCCCTCCCACTCGCGGTCGTCTTCTCCTGCCTCGTGCCACTGCGAGGACCGACGCTGGCCCAAGTCCCCGCCGCCAAACTCAGGATGAATCCCATGCGCTCGATTTTCTCCACCTTGGCACTGCTGATTTTGGTGACGCTCACCGGCGGACTCGCCCCCGCGTGCGCCGAGCACGACGGCAAAGTGATTGCGCCATTCACGGAGGAGAACCGGCCCGCTCCGAATCCCGATTCCGAAACGGGACTGCCCCGAATCGCCGCCTGAAAAACGAAGATTAAAACCAGAAACAACCGAAAACCAATCAACCGCGAACAATTAACCGTCAAAAAAACGCTAACAAAAGGAGCCGCCATGAAACCATCCACACCAAAAACTGAACTGACTCCACCGATCCTGCGGTTTCCCTGGGTGGCCCTGGCTACATTCGCGCTCTCAGGCCACGCGGCGACCTTCGTGCCGGTTGCGCCGCAGATCACTCCCCCATCACCCCGCATTGCCATGCTGTGGGCGTCCGGGCGTGATGACCGCACGCTCGAGGCCATCGCTCGGCACGACCTAGTCATGCTCGGCCACGGATCGCTGGGGTTGGATTTCGACCGGAAGCCCGAGGGCCTGTCCGGCGGCTTCACACCGGATTCCATCGAGGTCGCGCGGGCCAAGGTGCGGCGCATCCGCGAGCTGCACCCCGGCGTCGTGGTTCTCGGGGACCTGCTGTTCTACGAGTACCCCGACGATTGGCTGCCGGAGGAGCACGCCTGGTGGCTGCGCAAGGATGGCCAACGCCAGCAGTTTTGGCCCGGCACCCATCGCATGAACTGGTATGACCCGGAGTATCGCCACCACGTCGTCCGCCAGACCGTCTCGCTCCAACAGAGCGGGGTGGACGGCGTGTTCTACGACAACCTCCGCGAGGAGTCCGAGCCCTGGGTCGCCTTCCTTAAAGAGGTGCGAGAGAAGGTGGGAGACGACTTCCTCATCCTGGCCAACACCGGGTACGAGGTCGGCAAGCACGATTTCGCCGCGCCCTACCTGAACGGGTTCATGTACGAGTCCGGCTGGAGCCACGGCCGGGCCGAGTGGGACGACGTAATCCGGAAGATGCAGCACAGTGAGACCCTGTTGCGCGCGCCGCGCATCAGCTTGATCGAGCGGTTCGAGGAGACGCGCGATCGCGCCGGCTGGCCGGGGGACGCCCGGCGCGGCCAGAAGCCCCCGGACGACCCCGCCGCCCGCCGCTGGTCGCTCTGTTACGCGCTCGCCATCGGCGACTTCTTCTACCTGTTCTCGGACAGCACCAGTCACCGCCATGACTGGTATCCGGAATACGATCGCAAGCTGGGGCAGGCCGTGGCACCGGGTGAACGCGTGAACAGCCACGTCTGGAAACGGCGTTACGAAAAGGCGGTGGTGGCGGTGAATCTGCCGGGCGCCCGGGAATCATTCACCCTCAAGCTGGAGAGCCGCGCCCGCGACACCTTGACGGGCGAGGAAGGCACTGCGTTTGTCATCCCGCCCGGCGACGGGCGGATACTGTTCCGGCCGTGAATCCCACGCCAGGTGGTGGCCACTGACCGACGGCTAACCTACGAACCACGATATGAAAAGCAACTTTGGATGGGCAATCCGCTTGACCGCAATTCTAGCTGTGGCGTTTACCGGCTGCAGCAAGAAGACCGACGCCAGCGCCGAGATGGAGAAGGCGGCCAGCGCCCTCGCCACTGCGGAACAACCCCTGGCTGCGGCGCCGGAACCAACCCCCGCCGCACAACCACTCCAACCGACCCCCGCGCCAGAAGCCGCACCTTCGCCGGCCCCGGCGCAACAGATGAGTCAGGCTTTGGTGGCATATAAGGCTGGCAATCTCGAAGATGCCGTCACGCGCCTGCAGAAGTTGCGGGCCATGCCCACCATGACCCCCCAGCAGCGCATGGCTATGAATGACGCAATGGCGGCGGTCATGTCCGATATTTATATCCTCGCCGCAAAGGGCGATAGCCGCGCGATTCAGGCGGTCAAACAGTACGAGCAGATGCAAACCCAGCGGCGGTAAGCTGCCCGCGATCTTACTTTCCGAAGATTAAAACCAGAAACAACCGAAAACCAATCAACCACGAACAATTAACCGCGAACAATTAACCGTCAAAAACACACCAATAAAAGGAGCCGCCATGAAACCATCCACACCAAAAACTGAACTATCACCCTCAACTCAACTCCGAAAAATAGTTTTCGGAGGTTCCCTGAACACGATCAGCGGCAAGGTTGACCAGTGTCAGGATCGGCGCGGCGACCTGCGCGCCAGCCAGAAACATTCCCCGCTCACTCTGCGGCGGGCTTTCACCCTCATCGAATTACTGGTGGTCATCGCCATCATCGCAATCCTCGCCGCCATGCTGCTCCCGGCGTTATCCAAGTCCAAGACCAAGGCGCAAGGGATTTACTGTCTGAGCAACACCAAGCAACTCACACTTTGCTGGATCATGTATGCCGGCGATAACAACGACAAGCTCATCGAAAACTTCATCCCGGGGGGGCCAGGCTACAGATTTCCCTTAACAAACACCTGGGTGCTCGGCGATCAAGACTCACTGCCCGAAGCGACCAACACCCTGCTCCTGGTCGCGGGGCGGCTCTATCCGTACAACACGTCGATTGCGATTTACAAGGACCCAGCCGAGAAGCCGCGCCTCATCGGGGGCCGGAGCGTTTCCACCGTGCGGAGCTATTCGATGAACGGCGCGCGCAACGGCAATGCCGAAGCGTGGGTCAACCCCAATTATCCGCCCAACAAAAAGATGAGTGACATGACAAAACCACCGCCCACCAAAGCGATGGTCTTTGTGGACGAGAGCGAGTACACAATTGAGGACTGCTATTTCGCGGTCCGCGCCGCCCCAAACGTCTGGACGTGGCAGAATCCACCCGCCAGCCGGCATGGCAATGGCGGGGTGCTCTCGTTTGCCGATGGGCACTCGGAGCTATGGCGATGGTTTGAGCCGACAACGGCCAAAATCCAGACTCGGGATTTCGTGGTCAAGGCCAACGACCGCGACCTCGCTCGCTTCAAGGAAGCCACCGCATACTGAACGGGCGGTCAATTTTGGGTTTCCACAAGGTCCCTTTTGGCAGGTTCCTTGAACGCGCGTTGATGTTGATTGAACTTTTGGCCGTCACTGCCATTCTTTCGGCCATGCTCTTATCACCCGCCGCAGGATCTGGGAATTCGTAGTGAAATGAAATCAATTGCCATCTTGTTGATCGTGGCAGGCATGGCGCTGTTCGCAATCAATGCTCCGACCGCCGAATCACCTCCGCCTACGAAGCCGCTACCGGTGCTTGGATCGGTCGCGGAGATTCGCAGTCTTACCCTTGCTCAAGCTGCGCTGGGCTACCCGGTTCGTATTCGGGCCGTGGTAACCTATCAAGGTCCGACGGAAGGAGGTTTCTTCGTTCAGGATTCCCAGCGGGGAATTTTTGTCTCGCCGGCGGAGCATGGGGCGGCTTTGCGTCCGGGACAGTTGGTCGAGTTGGAAGGAATCACCCATCCCGGGCAATACGCGGTCGAGATTCATGAAAAGCAGACCACAGTGTTGAGTGAAGGCGAAATGCCGGTGCCGCGCCTGGTTTCGTTCGATCAACTGGCGTCGGGAGCAGAGGACTCGCAGTGGGTTGAATTCCGCGGTTTCGTGCGGTCAGCCAAGCATTTTCCCGACGGATCCGTTTACCTCGATATTGTCAATGGGGGAACCAGGTTGCGGGCTTTCTGCCCCAGTACGACTGAAGATTTCTCGCCATTGGTTGAATGTGCCGTGCGGCTGCAGGGCGTGGCTGGCACCTCCTTTAATCAAAAGCGACAGTTGATTGCCCCGATCGTGTTCTTCAGTTCAATTTCCAACGTCGTGGTGGAGGCTGCCGCCCCCAAGGATCCGTTCGACGCCCCGTCAAAAACCGTGCGCCAACTCTTTGAGTTTTCACCGGGCAGTCCTTCAGAACACCGCGTGAAGATCCGGGGCGTGGTTACCGGTCAATTGCCAGGCGAGGCGATTTTCATCCGAGACGAGCGGGATGGCCTGCTCGTTGAGACTAAGGATCAACTGGATGTTCGACCCGGGGACGTCGTCGAAGTCCTTGGTTTCCCCGCCGTCGGCCGTTTCAATCCCATCTTGCAGGATTCAACCTTTCGGAAGATGCGGGGCGGCCCGGTTGCCGAACCGATTATGACCGCCGTGCCAGCGTTGTTGGAGGTCGGTTTGGATGCGGAATTGGTTACGGTGGAAGCTGGGTTGCTGGCCGGTTGGACTGGCCGGAAGGAGCATTTCCTGACACTGCGGGAGAAGGGAATCACATTCAATGCCCACATCGCCACGGCTCAAGTCGAGCAACCGTGGCCCTCCCTCCGCGAGGGCAGCCGTCTGAAGCTGACCGGAGTTTGTCTGGTGCAGGAAGTCGTCGGAGCTGGCCCCAAACTTGTTCCGGCGTCGTTTCGTTTGTTGCTGCGCTCCCCGAGTGACATCGTCGTGCTGAAGCAGCCTTCCTGGTGGACGCCAACCCGTCTGCTCTGGTTGGTCGGCGGAGCGACGGGCGCAGCTTTGACCGCCTCGATCTGGGTGATGATTCTCAAACGGCGAATGCTCGACCAAGCGAAGATTATCCGCACCCAATTGCAGCGCGAGGGGGTGCTTGAGGAGCGCGCCCGTATTGCCCGCGAGTTTCACGACAACTTGGAGCAGGAACTGGCTGGCATCTCGCTCCAGTTGGATATGATCGCCGTCCAAGCGGTCGATCACCCCGCTGCGGAACAGATTGGCGTAGCCCAGCGATTGCTGCGCCGCAGTCAAGAGGAGGCGCACCGCTCGGTTTGGGATTTGCGTTGCGGCGCTTTTGAACGGGGCGGACTGGCGGCGGCGCTCGAGGAAACCGCCGAGCGAGCAGGCCGGGGCGCGGGTGTTGCTATTCATGTGAGTCTCCCTGAGCCATCCCGCCGACTGCCGGTTTTGATCGAGCACCACCTGCTACGCATCAGCCAGGAAGCCATCAACAACGCGGTCAGGCATGGACACGCCAAAAACATCCATCTTGATCTCGCATTCAATTCGCAGGAAGTGCGCTTGCGGGTAAGAGATGATGGCTGCGGGTTTGCCACCGAAAGGCTGCCAAGCGAAATGGCCGGCCATTTTGGCCTGCTCGGCATGAGAGAGCGGGCTGAGAAAATGGGCGGCTCGTTCAGTATCATCAGTCAGCCAGGCTCAGGGACGGACGTGGAAGTGAAAATGCCGGTGCCTCGGGACACCGCCGACCCCACTCGATTTGGCGAAGTGCCCGCCGATCCGGCTGACTTTCCGAAACCGCCACCGTATTCCAAAATCCGACCTGCCGCCGCCACGCCCGGATGAAGATGCCTTCCAAAATCCGCCTGCTCGTTGTGGACGACCATTTCACGGTCCGCATGGGGTTGACCGCCTCGATCAATATGGAATCGGATATGGAAGTCGTGGCCGAGGCCAGCACGTTTCCCCAGGCCATCAAGGTGTATCGTCAATGCCAGCCTGACATCGTGATTTTGGATTTGCGGCTCCCCGGCACCAGCGGCATCGAGATCTTGGCGGCGCTCAAGCGTGAATTCCCCGAGGCGCGCGTCATCATCTTTACGAGCTACGCGGGCGATGAAAACATTCACCGCGCCATTCAAGCCGGCGCCCATGCCTACTTGCTCAAGTCTGGATCGCGAGCTGAACTCCTCAAGGCGATTCGAGCGGTGAATGCCGGAGAGCGATACCTCCCCCAGGCAGTGGCTGCGGAATTGGCCCAGCGATTGGACCGGTCACAGTTGAGCGATCGCGAGCTCAATATTCTTCAACTCGTGGCTCGCGGACACACCAACAAAGAAATTGCAGTGGCGTTACACGTCGCCGAAATCACCGTCAAGCAGCACGTCGGTCACATCCTCTCCAAACTGGGGGCCAGCGATCGAACACAAGCGGCCACCGTAGCTCTGCGGCGCGGGATCATCTCGCTGGATTGAGAAACCGAGCGCGGGTCTCAGTTCGCTTTGGCGGGCGGCAGGATTTCGACCACTTCCGATAGCGGGCGGCCTTGCAGGTCCGAGATCAGGGCCTTGCGCCCATAAAGCACCGTCGGCGCGGCAAGTTCCAACTTCTCGGTGATCAAGGCGTCGGATTCCACCCGCAAGAACGCCCGGGTCTCAGTCCGATGCTTCACGCCGCAGTCGGCCAAAATCCGTCCCAGCGGGATTTCCTCCGCCAGAATCAATTCCCGCACCTCCTCGGGATAACGGCCGACGTAGAGTTTATTCGCCCCGAACTCCACCGGTTGTTCGTCGCGGTTCAAGCGAAGCACGACTTCGCGGAAATAAAAATCCCCACGGCGTTCTCGGCTGACGATTTCCAGATGAATGTCCGACTTGTAAAAGGATTCAAGCGTCGGCGTCATGTCGTTCGAGTGAACGAGCAACGACTTGTAGGGCTCGGGCACGCCATCGCCGGGGATCGCCTCGATGCGCGGTAACGGCAATTTTGCGCGCGTGTAAAACTCCTTCAGCGGAAAAATGTGCGCGTCACCGGCGACGCGGGCACGACCGGCGGGTGGGGTAGACTCAGGCATAACGGGCGTTGCGGTGTTCGGGCAGG
>CAZNOE010000241.1:0-8341 GCA_964574525.1 uncultured Bifidobacteriaceae bacterium | reverse complement strand
AGCACGCCGCCGCCGTCCAGCACGTAATAAATCTCCGTGGACCGTTTGTGGTAGTGCGGCTTGGATTGTTCGATGTCCACCGCGTGTGCCCAAGCTGCTGGCGCGAGCGGCGCATCTTCCACACTGATCAAACGGTCACGCCAGCCACAAGCGCTGCGTTCGCGAGCAGTGTGGCCCTCATGCCGGACCAGCAGGCAACTGGCAGCCGGCGTCGCTTTCTGTTCGGAAGTGTTCATGAAGATTCTCAGCCAGAAACCTTTCGGGCATCAGACCGCTCTCGCGTTGAAAATCTGTTTCCCCAAGACATCCACCACGTCCACGATGCCGATTATGACTGCATCCACCGGGGCATCCTTCATGCCAGGCGCCAGCCGCGCGGAACTGCCTTGCGTGAACAGAACCATCTCGCCGATGCCCGCGCCGAGACAGTCCACAGCGACGATGGTGTTCGCGCCGGGGCGGAACTTCGTCGCGTCCTTTTCGTCCACGAGTTGCGGGCGGAGCAACAGCAGCTTGCGCCCGTTCATGGACGCGTCCTTCTTGGTCGCGACCACCGACCCTTCGACTTTGGCGAGGAACATGTGTTCGTGATTGGTGATTCGTTAAGTGGTGACCGGTTAATTGCTCCACTCCGTTGGAGGAGAACTCATTTAACCATTCACTGATTTAACGAGTTACTTTTTCTTGGGCAACACCGCTTCCACGTCCTGATGCGGACGCGCGATCACATGCACGCTGACAAGCTCGCCTTTGATGGCCTTGATGGCCTGCGCGCCGGCGTCCGTGGCGGCCTTGACCGCCGCGACGTCGCCGATGACGACGGCGGTGACGAGGGCGTTGCCGACCTGCATCATCGGGCCGATAAGTTCGACGTTGGCGGCCTTGAGCATCGCATCCGTGCCCTCAACGAGGGCAACGAGCCCGCGCGTTTCAATGAGTCCAATTGCTTGATGAGCCATAGTTTGGTTGATGGTTGTTGGTTGATTGTTGATTGATGAAATTCTAAATGGCGCAGGCGATGAGTTCCGAGATTCTGGATTCTGGATGCTGGATACTGGATGCGGAATTCGGCTGGCGTTCCAGCAGGCGCTTTGTTTCGCGGGCAACGACGAGTTCTTCGTTCGTCGGAATGACGAGCAGTTTGACACGCGAGTTCGCGGTGCCGATGACCGCTTCGCTGGCGCGCGTGGCGTTGTTCTTTTCGAGGTCGAGGGCAATGCCCAACTCTTCGAGGTTCGCGCAAATCGCTGCGCGGATTTCAGTGCGATTCTCGCCGATGCCAGCGGTGAACACGATCGCATCCGCGCCGCCGAGTTCAAAAAAGTAGCTGCCGATCCAGTGGCGCGCACTGGCGACGAAAACCTCCAGCGCGAGTTTTGCTTTCACATTCCCCTGTCCTGCCGCCGTGGTGATGTCGCGAATGTCGTTCGACACGCCGCTCAACCCGCGCAGGCCGGCTTCTTTCGTGAGCTGGCGCTGCGCTTCCTCCAGGCTGATGCCAAGCGTTTTCACGGCGTACGGAACCGCCTCGGAATCCAGATCCCCCACGCGGTTATTGTGCGGGAGACCGGACTGCGGGCTCATGCCAAGACTGTTGCCGATGGCAAGGCCGTTGCGGATGCCCGTGATGCTCGAACTGCCGCCGAGGTGACAGGAGATCACCCGGAGCGCGGGTTCGTTCACAGGAGTCTTGCCGCCATCCACGTAAAGCCGCCGAACACGTCCTGCGACGTCGTCGCGCCCGAGCATCTCCGCCGAGCGCTCAGCAATAAACTTGTGACTCGCGCCGTGGAATCCCCACCGCCGAACGCCGATGTCGTGCCACGCATCGGGCACGGCGTAGCGCATCATGGCCTCGGGTGCGAACTGGTAGAACGCGGTCTCGAACAATCCGATGAGCGGCACACCGGGCAACCGCTGCTCAAACAGGCGGATGCCGGTGATGTAAGACGGATTGTGAGCGGGGGCGAGGCCGTTGTATGCCTCCATGGCGGCGAGCACGCGCTCGTCGAGCCGCACGCAACCGCTCACGCCTTTTGCCAGGACCGTCTTGAAGCCGACAGCGGCGAGATCGCGCTCGCTGGCGATGTGGCCGGCTTCCTTGATTTGTGCCAGACACTCCTCAATCGCCTTCGGATAATCGGCCACGCGCTCGAAGCCGCCTTTGTGCAAAAGGCGCTCGGCGCTGTTCGCAAAATCGAACAGGCGCCACTTGAGCGAAGTCGAGCCGATGTTGGCAACGAGGATTTTCATGTTCGTTAAAAAGGTCAAAGCGTTAAAACCGTTAAGACGTGGCCGGCTTCCAGCCCGCCGACGCTTTAACGCTTCAACGTATTAACGTTTTAACGTCAGATTCATTGCAGCCATTTCCCCAGCCCGCTCAGGCTTTCGTGTGGACGCGGGATGACTTGCACGCTGATGACCTGGCCCACTTGCGCCGCCGCCGCAGCCCCGGCGTCGGTCGCGGCTTTCACCGCCGCCACGTCGCCGCGGAAAAACGCGGTCACGTAACCGCTGCCAATTTTTTCCCAGCCGGTGAATGAGACATTCGCCGCTTTGAGGGCCGCGTCCGCTGATTCGAGCAGCGCGCACAGGCCCTTGCATTCAATCATTCCAATCGCTTCTTGTGACATATTTAGTTGATAGTTGAGAGTTGATGGTTGATAGAGGGCGTCACTTGCTGGCTGGTTTTGCGTTGTCGCCGAGGAATGCTTTCATCAGGTCCTCGTGCGGGCGCGCGATGATATGCGAACTGACGAGTTCGCCGACTTTTGCCGCGGCCTTTGCGCCCGCGTCCACGGCGGCTTTCACGCTGCCCACGTCGCCACGGGCCAGCACGGTGATCAGCCCGCCGCCAATCGGGATGGTCTTGACCAACGAGACGTTGGCTGCCTTGACCATGGCATCGCTGGCTTCCACACTGCCGACGTAGCCTTTGGTTTCGATCATTCCTATCGCTTCACTCATAATCTAGTTGATGGTTGATGGTTGAGAGTTAATGGAGGATTGTTTTTCGTTCATTTCACAAGCTCGCACGGAGTGTTCGGTTGCAGGTTGCACGCATTGCCTTCGTCCGTGTCGATGTGCACTTCCAGTTTGAAGTTCTTGTCCACGCGGCAAAGCATCTTGTCGAGCACGATGCCGCAATCGCCGTCGATCCTGAGCTTCAGGTTGTCGCCACGCTTCACGCCGTAAAAATCTGCATCCGTCGGATGCATGTGAACGTGCCGCAACGCTCGGATGACGCCGTCATTCATTTCAAAAAATCCGGCTGGGCCCATGAGCATCGCTCCGGGCGTGCCTTGGATGTTGCCGGACGCGCGCAACGGAATTTCAAAACCGAGCGCGATGGCATCGGTATAAGCGAGTTCTACCTGATTCAGCGTCCGGCACGGGCCGAGGATTCGGAGATTGGAAATCACACGGCTGCGCGGACCGATGAGCGTGACGGACTCCTTCGCCGCAAATTGCCCTTCCTGATAAAGCCACTTGTGGACGCCGAGTTGGTGTCCCTTGCCGAAAAGAACCTCCACCGCTTCCGGCGTGAGATGGCAATGGCGCGCGCTGATATTTACGACCAGCGGGTTCGGCGCGGTCGCAGTGCGCGGAAGCGGCTTTCCCAAACGGGAATACACTGCTTGCCGAACCAAATGTTCGACAACGGCTCTATGCGGTGCGGACACGGCAACTGACATAACGGGCACAAGTTTGACCAAATTCTACCTATCGTCAACATTTATCTTGCACAATATTCCACTATCTACCAGATTGTTGCCAAGATGACGGCAGAAGAGCGGAAACATCGCATCGAAGCCTATTTACAAGAGGTGGAGTTTGCGGCGCTTGAAGACCTCGCCAAGCACGTAGGTTCTTCGGTCTCCACCGTTCGCCGCGATTTGACCGTGCTCGAAGCCGCCGGGAATCTGAAGCGCACGCATGGCGGCGCGCGCATCGTCACACCCAAGAGCGACGAGTTCGCTTTCTCCGCGCGCGACACACATCAACTCGACGAGAAGGACGCCATAGGTCGCGCCTGCGCGGAACTCATTCGCCCGAATCAGAGCGTGATCATTGATGCGGGCACGACGGCGTATCACGTCGCGCGCTATCTCGAAGACAAGTCGCCGCAGATTGTCACCAACTCCCTGCCGGTCGCGAACCTTTACTCAGCAGCCGGCCGCGTGGAATTGGTTCTAAGCGGGGGTGTAATTTATCCGCGACTCGGTGTGTTGGTCGGTCCGCTCGCGGTCGAAGCATTTTCAAAAATCCACGCCGACGTTGCCGTGATGAGCGCAGGCGGCATCACGCCGGAGGGACTCACAAACTCTCACGGCCTGCTGATTGACATTCAACTCGCGATGATCCGCGCCGCGCACAAAGTCATCTTTTGTCTGGACCACACCAAGTTTGGCCGCCGCTCCGTTTCCCCGCTCTGCGATCTTGAGCCAATTGACACCATCGTCACCGACAGCCAAGCGCCCGAAGACCTGGTAGCACAACTTCGTGCGAAGGGAATCGAGGTCATTGTCGCACCGGGCAGCGGAAAATAATTTTCTTCCCGCACGACCCGTGGAGGTCGTAATGTTCTTCCGCTGGTGGAAAGAAACTTTTTTACGCTTATGAATAACCATTCCGATCAAACCGCCAATATAGCTGCTCCGCAGACCCGGCGTTCATTTCTCAAACGCTCCTCACTCGTGGCCGCAAGCGCGGCGGCAGCGAACGAGTTTCCGTTCGTCCTCACCGGTCGTGCCGCGCCGGATGATCCGATTCGCATCGGCGTGATTGGCTGCGGCGGACGCGGCAGCGGCGCGGTGCTCGATGCGCTCGGCGCGGAGACGAAAGTGATCTATCCCAATCGGGCTACCACACCGAAGACATCAAGGAAGGCGCGAAGCTCGCCAACAAAAACATCAGCGTGGTCGCGCTCGCGGACCTTTTCCCGGACCGGATCGCCAGTTGCCGCGCAAACCTGGGCAAACTCGGCGTCAACATCCCGGCGGAAAATTGTTTCACCGGCTTCGACGCCTACAAGAAATTGCTCGCAATTCCGGAAATCAATTACGTCATCCTCGCCACGCCGCCGCATTTCCGCCCCGCGCATCTGAAAGCCGCAATTGAGGCCGGCAAGAACGCGTTCATCGAGAAGCCCTGCGCCGTGGACGCGCCGGGAGTTCGCGCGGTGATGGAAGCCGGCAAGCTCGCGAAAGAAAAGAACCTCGGCATCGTCGCCGGAACGCAGCGACGGCATCAGAAGAGTTACAACGAGACCATCAAGCGCATCCAGGACGGCGCGCTTGGCGAACTGGTCTATGGCTCGTGCTATTGGAACGGCGGCGTGATCTGGACGATTGATCGCAAGCCGGAGATGACGGACATGGAATGGCAGATGCGCAACTGGGGTTATTTCACCTGGCTCGGCGGCGATCACATCGTGGAACAACACCTGCACAATCTTGACATCATGCGCTGGGTCATCGGCCAGACGCCCACGAAGGCGATGGCGCTTGGTGGACGCCAGGCGCGGCCCAATCATCCGAACTACGGCCACATCTACGACCACTTCGCCGTCGAATTCGAATACGCCAACGGGATGAAAATGTTCAGCCAATGCCGGCAAATGGATAAGACCGACAGCAGGGTCGCCGAGTTCATTGCGGGCACGAAAGGCACAAGCGATTGCAAGTCGTTCATCCGCATGAGCGGCGGCGGCAACTGGCGTTTTCGCGATCAGGACGTGAACCCGTACCAACAGGAGCATCAGGATTTGATTGAGAGCATTCGCGCTGGCAAACCGTTGAACGAAGCGCAGGCCGTAGCCGAATCCACGCTCATGGCAATCATGGGCCGTGAGTCGGCTTACAGCGGGCAGACCGTCGAATGGGAGCAGGCGCTCAATTCCAAGACGCGGCTTGGACCGGAGAAATACGAATTCGGAGCGCTGCCATTCCCCAAAGTCGCGATTCCGGGCGAGTACCAATTCTCGTAGCAACGCCGGGCCTGCCAGCGCAAGTGGCGGATTGGTGAGACTCGGAGGGACGAGTTACACGAGTCCCCCAATGTTTTCAGCAACTTGGGAATGATTGGGGACTCGTGTAACTCGTCCCTCCGGAGTTTTGGGACAGTCCCTGGTCACGCGTCCTGCTGCTCTGACTGAAGCATTGCTGCCAATTCAGTCAGGACACGTTCGACGCTGATGGCGCGCACACCAGCCGCTTCACGCACGATTACGAGCCGTTCGCCTTGAGGCCGCCAGATTTCTTCAATCGTGTCCGCCCACAGAATCAAACCCGGCAAGCCCAGCGCCGCAGCCAGGTGCGAGATGCCGGAATCGTGGCCGACGAATCCAACGCACGACTCAAGCTCGTGGGCTAATTCCGCCAGCGGCAAACTTCTGGCCACTTGGATCCGTGCCGACGGCAACGCAGTCTTCAACCGCTCCAATCTTTCGCCTTCCGCCTCGCCGCCGACCAGCAGCAAATTCAAATTCGAGGACGTGATAAGTTGTGCGAGGAAGTCAGTCCACTTCGACTCGGGCCAGTTTTTATTCTCACTTCCGCTGCCAGGATGGAGGGCCAACTGGTTGATGGTTGATAGCTGAGAGTTGACGGTAAGATGCGGAACGGGGTCGGCATCAAAGATCGCGAGCCGCTCCAGTGGTTTGAGATAAACTTTCGTCGCATGGAGCTTTTCGGATTCATCCGGGCGATGCGGCGCGGCGATAAACTGCCCGTGCAAACAGCGGCCCACGTTGGTCTGGAAGATTCCATCCGGGTCGTAAAGGTAGGAAATAACGATGTCGAACTCGGAAAAATAATCCACGAGTTCGGTTGCCAGTTCACCGCCACGCGCAAAGAAACCCGCCAGACCGCGCGCTTCAATCGGTTGCGCGCGATCCACGAGCCCGCCCGCGAGCGCGAGTTGCACGATGTGCGGGTAACCGAGGACTTCGAGATGCGCCTGGGGGAATTGGCGGCGCAATGCGGTTATCGCGGGCAGCGTGAGAATGAAATCCCCGATCGCGCCACCGCGGATGACGAGAATCTTCGGCTTGGTCACGCTCACAAAACTCGTGGCGGTGAAGTCGCAACTGAAACGGAGCGCGGCTGTCCCCAGCCGCTGCGCGTGGCTTGTGATAGCAGCTTCAGAAATTCCAGACGCCACATACTGTTCGCAAGTGCTGCGGCTGGGACAGCCGCGCTCCGCAAAATCACATCGCGCGGAACGCTGTCAGGCCGAGAACGAGCACGAACACGGCGAATGCCAGGCGCACGCTGCTGCCGACCTTGACCCGTTTTTCGTTCGCGGTGGCCCAACTTAACAGATCCCGCAGCCGCCACGGCGACACCGTGAACCACATGCCGGCGACAATGAGCACATACGCCCACGTCTGAATGACCAACACCCACGGCGTCTCTCCCAAGTGTGGCCGGCCCGTATCCACCATGAGTTTGGCCAGCAGCATCAGCACAATCGCCAGCCCGCGCACCGCCAGGAAATCCTGCACGAAAATGCAAGCACCCAAGCCGATGAGCGCGAAGCCCGCCATCATGTGCGGCTTGTAAGCGGCGAAATCAGCCAGCGTCTCCTGCTTCACGTTCCACAAAAACCACAGCGTCCCCAGCGCCATCAAAAAATACCCTGCCGGCAACGAGCGCGGGAATTTTCGCACAGCGGCGGCGAAAGCCGTGGGCTTGGCCAGACCATAAATCTGCGGCGCGGCCACACCGAGGCCGAGCAGGATGCTGAGCAACGAAAGTTTCATCACATCAATGTAATTTCAAAGTCGGGAGAGCATGCCGGATGGAGAGCCAAAGTAAAACCCCAAATCGGCTGTCCCCAAGAATCGGCGTATCTCAATTTTTGATGCGCACAACGACAGCCTAATTCTGATCCAACGGCCTCGACACCTTCCGCACTGAAGCCAGATGGGAAAGAAATGCCGAGACTTCCACCGCACCCAGTTCACGTGGATGCCGCCACACTCCCGGCCGCGGCTGATGGAAAACCAGAAACCGCCGCATCCAATCCCAGTAGGCCCCTTCCGTTCGCACTGACAGATGCCTGAACCGACAAACCTCCGCCACCTGCTCACGCAGTTTGAATTTGGGATTGGGGATGAACCGTCCCAGCGGCCGATGCCGTGCAGCCTTTCCACGGTATTGTTCAGGGCGCATTTCCTCCGTAAATTCCTCTGGACAGCGACTTTTTCCAAGCGCAAAGTCGAAACCAGCGCAAAGTCGAAACCATGAAACATGATAGACTGCAAAACGCGCGGTCCATTACCTGTTGAACTAAACCGCTTCGCGGAGGGTTCTCGCGTCGTCGTCTGAGTTTTTCC
>CAZNOE010000240.1:7130-8360 GCA_964574525.1 uncultured Bifidobacteriaceae bacterium | reverse complement strand
GGCCACACGGATTGCCTCGTGTGCAAGACGACGACGATGCAATTGCTGGAGCGGTTCAAGGCATTGGGTGTGGAGCGGCATGCGTTGCCAGACAACATCAACGAGTTCTTCGGCATGTTCAGCAGCGAGCGGCAAAACGTCATCAAGGCGTGCGACATTGTCCGCCACAGTCCGCTCATCGGACCGAAAGTTCCCGTGCATGGGCTGCTGGTGGACGTTGAGACGGGCAAACTGGAATGGCTCGTCAATGGGTATGAAGCTTGGGGGACGATGGGCGACAGGTGGAACGAGGTGGTGCGATCCGCCGGTGAAACCGTGGACAAGTTGAAATCGCTGACGGATTTCAAGATTGGTGAGATGAAATTCCCGGAAACGAAAATCGGCGAGACGGTGACGCAGGCCGAGGATTGGCTTTCGCAGAAGATCGGAGCGTTGCAGACAAAGCCTGGCGAACGACCGCTGGCGGAAGTGACACACTCACCGTTGACAAATATCGCGGAACAGGTTGTTCACCATGCGGAGAAGCATTGGCCGAAGCCCCTCGCGTCCTCCAAACGGCCGCCGAAGATTCCGCTCCCGCCGCCCATCCGCGTGCGGGCGAATTTCCCTCCAGGAGGGAAAAAATGAGTCCCAACCACTAAACACGTTGACCAACTCCATCTGACCTATGTCTGACCCAACCACATCTCCTCCGCCGCGCAAAGGCCGCGGTTGTTTGTTTTACGGCTGCCTGACTTGTGTCATCTTGCTGCTGATTCTCGCCGTCTTGGCGGTTGTTGCGGTCCGCTTCTTCAAGAACCAGGTGAATGCGTACACGGATTCCCAGCCAATGAAATTGCCGAAGGTGGAAATGACCGATGCTGAATACCAACAGTTGGATCAGCGCGTGAAGACGTTTGGCGAGGCGATGGATCAGGGGAAACCCGCCGAACCATTGCTTCTGACCGAGCGCGACATCAATGCGCTCATTGCGAAGGCCGCGAACATGAAGGAACTGGCGGACAAGGTCTATGTGTCGGTGAACGGAACTGAGGTCAAAGGGCAGGTCAGCATTCCGCTTTCGCGCCTCGGCTGGCTCGGGAAGGGTCGGTATCTGAATGGTGAGGCCACGTTCAACGTGTCGTTGGAAAACGGCGTGTTGATCGTCACGGCCCGCGAGATCAAGGTGAAGGGCAAGCCTCTGCCGGAAACGTTCATGAGCCAATTGCGCCATGAAAACCTGGCCAAAGA
>CAZNOE010000240.1:0-7030 GCA_964574525.1 uncultured Bifidobacteriaceae bacterium | reverse complement strand
CCGGCGAGGTAATCGCACACGGCACGGTGCAGCCCGATTTTGCGGGCGCGCTTGCGGGCTTGCTCGCCGATTTCGCGCGGATGCTCCAAATAAAACGCAAACAACTCTTCAAGCATCCGCACCGCGCGCTTGTTCGGCTCATGGACGACGTGGTTGAAGTAAAGATTTCGGTAAAGATAGCGGCGCAGTTCCACATTTAGTTTGCGCCGCTCGTTGCTGTATTGAACGAGCGCCCGCGGATGGAGGCGGACTTCGTCGGCTGACTTCACACACGCATCCTGAATGAGCCGTTCACTGGTCTCGACGACGTCTCTGATCTGCATGTCGGTGATGGTGCGGATGGTGAAGTAACGCCGGCATTCGTCCTGCAATTGGCCATGCTGCTGTTTGACGAATCGCGCGGCTTGCGCCCAGACGCGCACGTCGCGCGTGAGTTTCTTTTCCAGCAACAATCCAGAATCCAGGCCGTCGTCAAGGTCGTGGCTGTAATAGGCGATTTCATCGGCGAGATTGGCGACCTGTGCTTCGAGTGACGAATGTTTTGCATCAAAACCCTTTCGTTTGCTGGGGTGGCCATCGAGTACATAGTGCTTCATCAAGCCTTCCCGCGCCTCCCACGTCAGGTTCAAACCGGGGAAGTCGGGGTATTTTTGTTCAAGTTCCTCGACGATGCGCAGGCTGTGGCGATTGTGCTCGAAGCCACCGTGGTTTTTCATCAGGCGACTCAGAACCGTCTCTCCTTTGTGGCCAAACGGCGAATGGCCGAGATCATGCGCGAGGGCGACGGTTTCGGTGAGGTCTTCGTTCAACCTGAGCGCGCGGGCGATGCTGCGCGAGATGCTCGCGACTTCCATGGTGTGCGTCAGGCGCGTGCGCAGGTGGTCGCCGGTGCCGTTGAGAAAAACCTGCGTCTTGTATTCGAGCCGGCGGAAGGCGCGTGAATGGATGATGCGGTCGCGGTCACGCTGGAATTCGGTGCGCCAGTCGGGCGGAATTTCTTTGTATTTCCGGCCGCGGGTGTCACTGCTCTTTTGCGCGTACGGCGCGAGGATGTCGCGTTCGATTCGTTCCAATTCCTGTCGGGTGCGAGGCATTCTTTGTGACTGAGATTAGCCGAAGGGAACAGCGCGGCGCAATCCGATGGAACCGCTGCACGTCACCGGGCACAGAAAAGATTTGACGCTGCCGGTGGCCGGAGAAACGATACGCGGCATGGCCAACACAGATCCACGCGTTGACACCTACATCGCGAAGTCTGCGGACTTCGCCAAACCGATTCTTAAACACTTGCGCAAGTTGATCCATGAAGCTTGTCCAGTGGCGGAGGAAACCCTCAAATGGAGTATGCCGTCGTTTATGTACAAAGGGATTCTCTGCGGCTTTGCAGCCTTCAATAACCACTGCACGTTCGGATTTTGGAAAGGCGACCTGATGTTTGCCGGGAACGGTGAAGCCAAGCGGCTTGCCGATCAAGCAATGGGGCACTTTGGCCGCATCACCTCGCTCGCCGACTTGCCGAAGGACGCGGTGCTCACCGGTTACATCAAAGAGGCGATGAGGCTTAATGACGCCGGAATCAAGAAACCCGCTGCGCCTCGGCCGAAAGCAAAAAAGAAAGTGGTGGTTCCCGATGGCTTGCTCGCAGCGTTGAAGAAAAACAAGAAGGCTTTGACGGCGTTCGAGAATTTCAGTCCCAGCCACAAACGGGAATACGTGGAATGGATCACCGAGGCAAAACGTGACGAGACGCGCCAGCAACGCCTGCGAACTACGATTGAATGGCTGGCGCAAGGAAAGCCGCGGAACTGGAAGTATATGATCTGTTGAGCTTCGCGCAGGCGGGTGCGCTTGCTGCCGGCAGCACGTTTAAAAACGTTTGCGACAGCGGATGGTGTCAGTTGGCGAGAAGTGATTGAATTGAAATCCCCCGTAACTCACACAGGCGGCGGATGACATCCTCGATAAGATTGTTGGGGCACGACGCGCCTGCCGTAATGCCGACCGTGACATTGCCCGCCGGCAACCAGCCGCCCGTTTCGATTTCCTTTTGGACGTGCTGGTCGTAGTGCTGGATGAGCTTCTCTGAAACCATTTTGGCCGCGTTCTTGATGAAGTAAGTACGCAATTGGGCTTCGCCCATCTCCGCGAGGTGCGACGTGTTGGACGAGTTGTAGCCGCCGATGACGAGCAGCAAATCCAGCGGTTGGCGCAGGAGTTTTTCCAGGGCGTCCTGCCGGTCCTGCGTCGCGCCGCAGATGGTGTCGAAGAAGCGAAAATGTTTGTCCACTTCGGACTCGCCGTATTTCTTGATCATCGCCGCCTTCAATCGGCGCTGCACTTCCTCCGTTTCGCCACGCAACATCGTCGTTTGATTGGCCACGCCAATGGCCTGTAAATGTAGATCGGGATCGAAACCTTCTGAGTACGCGCCTTTGAACTTCTTGAGGAACTCCGCCTTGTCACCCCCATTGAGGATGTAGTTGCAGACATAGTCCGTCTCCGCCAGCGTGAAGACCACGAGGTAATGTCCACCGCCGCTTACGATGGTTTGGGAACTCGTGGCCTTCGTTTCCTCATGCCACGCCTTGCCGTGAATGATGCTCGTTACCTTGTCCTTCGAATACTGTCGCACTCGCTTCCAAACGCTCATCACGTCGCCGCACGTCGTGTCCACAAGGATGCATCCCTTCTGTTCGAGCTTCTGGCGCGTGGTGACTTCGGTGCCGAACGCGGGGATGATCACGACATCATCGCTATGCAAGCGCGCCATTTCCTGCTCGGTCGGTTTGTTGGAGATAGTCTGAATGCCGAGGTTGCGAATCTGGTCGTTGACCTCGGGATTGTGAATGATCTCGCCGAGGAGAAAAATCGGCTTATCGGGCGGAAATGATTTACGGGCGGCGTAGGCCAGATCAATCGCGCGCTCGACGCCGTAACAGAAACCGAATTCCTTCGCCAGCTTGATGGTGAGCCCGTCCGCCGAGAGCACGTGGCCGTTAGCGCGGATGCGCTCGACCAGTTCGCTCCGGTAATGGGAGAGCACCTGAGCCTGGACCGCCTCCATGATGTCGGGGCGGCGCAGATTGATTTTTTTGGGCGCGACCGGGGCTTCGGTTATCATGCAAGAACCTTAACATGCCGTGGCGGCGCGTCGAGCAGAAAGCCGGAGCGCGTCATCTGCGCGAGGGCGAAGTGGCTGCCTCACCTGCTGCAAGGCGCGAAAATGGCTTCTGTCATTCCGTGAATGATTTTCTTATCAGCGGGACAAACTGTGGCGAGCACGCCGCCGAGTTGCGGACGCGCCGCGTCGCCTTCCCCGGAAACAAAATAATACGGGCACAGCCGCGCGCGACCTTTCATCGGCACCACTTCGTTCCGCTCGAAGTCGAACCAGGTCGCTTCGACGAGCGCGGGTTTGTGATAGCGTTGCAGGACGCGCGGGGATTCGGCAAAATGCGCGATGGCATCGTCAACCGCCTTCGACCAATCTTCGTGCGACAGATCGCTCCCGAGAAATACGCCGCGCGCACCCCAGGCATGGGCGGAGAATCCCGACACTTTCAAAATCAACTCCCGCTCCTTCTGGGAAAATGATTTGAGCTGTTGCCAATCCGTCAGATTCAGTTCCGGAATCGCAGCTTGCGGCGGCAGCGGCGACGGATCAACGACCCATGTGTAGGGCGCCAGCCGACGCAAACGATTGAAAAAGCCTTCACCCATTTCCTGTCGCCAATAGCTTTGCAGGTGGCGGTTCCACAAAAGCGCAAAAAGCATTTTCTCCTCGAAGACCGGCTTCGGCGGCGGCGTGAGGCGGATGCGTCTGGCGGCCGCCAGCTCGAAAATGTGTTTCGCGTTTTGCACGTTGGCCAGATCGAACAGTTCGAAGAAGCGATACACCGCGTCGCCATCGTTGAAATCCGTGAACCGTGAATCGTGAATCGTGAATCGTGGGCCAAGTTGTTGGCTCAGCCACGACATTTCAGGCCGATACGTTGCGGCTTCTTCCGAAACCACGATGTGAACATTCCTTGCGTCGCCGAAAATTGATTCAAAGCCGCGAAGCATCCCATCTGCGCCGCCCAGAATTTCGGATTTCGAATAAGTCTGATTCAGCCATGCCGTCAGCCCGATTCCGCCGGGCACGGAATCCAGCTCTGTGACGCTGAGGCCCTGGTCGGTGAGCAGCAAATCGGGCCGGATCACGCGTGGTACTTCGTTCTTGAAGGCGGGCGAGCGCTGAAGCTCGATCAGTTCCTGCGGCTTGCCGAGATCAAGCCATCGAGCAACCCACTCCGGCTGTTTGCCCTCGACGCTTTTCCGGTAAAGCAAATTGACGGCGCGATAAAACTGCAGCAGCACGCGGCCAAGGGATTCAATTTCCTTCGCTAGTTCGGCACCCAGCGGAAAGGGGGCAGGGGACACGCGCCAATCGTGTCCGGCGAAGAGACCTTCACGCGGCATCTGCTCACGAACCAGTCGCGCGCGTTCGGCATCAGCGCCGGTCGAAAGTTCGGGAATCACAGAAGCCATGAGTTGAGGGATCAGGTTCGCACTTGCCCGTTCCCAATGCCAATCCACTTGTAGCTCGTCAATTCTTCCAGTCCCATCGGGCCGCGCGCACCGATCTTGTCGGTGCTGATGCCGATTTCGGCGCCCATGCCGAACTCGCCGCCGTCAGTAAAGCGCGTCGAGGCATTCCAATAGACGGTCGCAGAATCCACTTCGGCGAGAAACTGCTTCGCGTGCGCTTCGTTGCGCGTGACGATGCTGTCCGAATGCGCCGAGCCGTAATAGTTGATGTGGTCAATCGCCTGCCGCACGCCGTCCACGACGCGCACGTTCAGGATGTAGTCGTTGTATTCGGTAAACCAGTCCTGCTCGCTGGCCGCTCGCAGTTTCGAGTTTTGCGTCTTGAGATTTGCGTTCAGAATTTCGCGACTCAAATCGTCGGCGCGCAGCTCAACGTGCTTCTCCGCGAGCCGTTGCCCGATGGCCGGTAGGAACGTGGCCGCGACGGACTTGTCCACTAGCAATGTTTCCATCGCGTTACAAACGGCGGGGCGCTGGCACTTGGCGTTGAACGCGATTTCTTCCGCCATTTTCAAATCCGCATCCGCGTCCACGAAGACGTGGCAGACGCCCTTGAAATGTTTGATCACCGGCACTTTCGAGCAATCGGCCACGGCGCGAATCAGACCCTCGCCCCCGCGCGGCATGCACAAGTCCACGTATTGCGTGAGCGACAGGAGAGCAGGAATCGCCTCACGCTCGGTCGTTGGCACAACCTGGATGGCGTGCTCGGGAAATTGCGCGAGCGTGCGCCTGCCGGCTTCAATCATCGTCTGGGCGATGATTTGGTTTGAATTCAGCGCCTCCTTGCCGCCGCGCAGAATCGTTGCGTTACCGGACTTGAAGCAGAGGCTCGCCGCATCCGCCGTCACGTTTGGGCGCGATTCGTAAATGATGACGACCACGCCGATGGGCGTAGAAATCTTCCGGAGCTTCAATCCGTTTGGCCTGACGCGCTCGTCGAGAATCCGGCCCACTGGATCGGGCAGGGCTGCGACCTCGCGCAGGCCTTTGGCCATCGCGGCGATACGCTTGTCGTCCAGCTTGAGCCGATCGAGCATCGCGGCCGAGAGCCCCATCTTCGCCCCAACCTCCATGTCGAGCGCGTTGGCCTGTTTGAGCGCGTCGGAATGGTTCTCCAGTGCCTCGGCCATCGCGAGAAGGCAGGAGTTCTTCTCCGCCGTCGTCAGCTTGGCGAGTTCACGCGACGCCGCCTTGGCCTGTTTGGCCAATCGCGTCATTTGATCCGACAAATTCATGGTCGTAAGGTAGGCCAAAACAATTCTGTGGAAAGTGTGAAGTTCAGCAATGGAGCAGTGCCAAATCAAAGTGGCGAACGGGTGCGAGGCATGGTAAATAGCGCACGTGCTGAACCTGTTGAAAAAGTCGCGCGAGGTTGACCCCCCCCAGCCCGGGCCGTTCGGCCCATACCAATTGCAGGAACTGATCAACAGCGGCGGCATGGCTGACATCTGGCTGGCCACCGATGCCAAGGGCAAAACGCACGCGTTGCGGCGGTTGCATAAACGGTTGCGCTACGATTTCACGGCGAGGCGGCGTTTCCTCCGCGGGTGTGAGGTGCTGGAAAAGGTCCAGGACCACGAATGCGTCATTGGCTACGTCGAACACGGCAAAATTGACGGGCAGTATTATTTGGTCATGGAATACGTGGAGGGTGCAAACCTGAAGGAGCTTTACGGCCGGCACGATCCGGTGCTCCTGGAGAACGTGGCGCAAATCCTGATTGATATGGCGATGGGCCTCGAACACGTGCATGAAAGCGGCTTCATGCACCTGGACTTCAAGCCGGAGAACATCCTGATTTCGCGCAACGCCAACGTGCGGCTGGTGGACTTTGATCTCGCGCAGGAGATTTCCGACAAACCGGTGAAGATCAAAAAGAATCCCGGCACGCCCGCCTACATGGCGCCGGAACAGTTGTCCGGCCAGCCGATTGATCAGCGGGTGGACGTGTTCGCATTCGGCGTTTCCGCGTACGAACTTCTGACGAACCAGAAACCGTTTCCGGGCGAAACGTCGGCGGAGATATTGAGAGCACAAGTTGATCGCTCCAGCTTCGTCGAACCGCGCCAGCTCAATCCCGATCTGCCGGCGAACCTGGAGAAAGTTGTGCTCAAGTGTCTGGAGCGCGAGCCGGACAAACGCTACCCGTTCCTCAGCGTGCTCGTGCGGGATTTGCAGGCGGCGCTTTACGTTTGAGGCCGCGCTTGGCGGCGGGCGGAGTCTTCCAAAAAGTTGGTTTGAACGCTCGCCCTCATCCCAGCCTTCTCCCCCAAGGAGAAGGAGAAGGAGAATCGTTCGCCGGTCTTTGAAATGTCGCGCGACGGGATTGGCGGGATGATCATCCGCAACACTGGAAATGGTCACGGGTTTTTCCCTCTCCTGGGGGGAGAGGGTCAGGGTGCACCGCCATTGAAAGAAGATGACCATGTGATGTTTT
>CAZNOE010000239.1:3079-8376 GCA_964574525.1 uncultured Bifidobacteriaceae bacterium | reverse complement strand
CCTCCAATCCCTCATCATTCCTGCCAGTTAATCGGAAAGCCGTGAATAGTGACAAAGTTTCTTCACGGTCACCTTTTTCCAGCGCCGCGTGTGCAGCATTCATGTCGGCAGCGTAAGCGTTTTGGCGGGCGAACAACTCGTTGACCTTGGCCCGATGCGATTGCCAGAGCACCCCGCCCAGTCCGAGCGTGATGGCCAAGACCAATGCTGCGATCAAGCTTGCCCGCACCGGTTGTCGGCGACACCAGCGCCAAGCCTTCTCCGGCACGTTCACCGGCCGCGCGCGAATCGGTTTGTTTTCCAGAAACCGGCCCAGTTCATCCGCCAGGAGTTGAGCGGAGGCGTAGCGGCGCGAAGGATCCTTCTCCAGACACTTCAGGCAGATCGTTTCCAGGTCGCGCGGCACGCTGGCATTTAACAGTCGCGGCGCCACCGGTTCCGCCTCCATCACTTGTCGCAGCAGCGTCGTCAGCGAGTCGGCTTGGAAAGGCGGCCGCCCGCTCACCAAGTGATACAGCATCGCTCCCAGCGCATACACGTCACTCGTCCGTCCGACCTCCGCGTGCCTCCCGCCGGCCTGTTCGGGCGCGAGGTAATTGGGCGAACCGAGGACCTGACCGGTCAGAGTCAGTTGAGGGTTGAAAGTTGAGAGTTGAGAGCTGTCCAGCCGTTTAGCCAGGCCGAAGTCGGTGATGCGCGGCTGATCGGACGCGTCAATCAGGACATTGGACGGCTTGAGGTCGCGATGCAAGATGCCGTGCTGATGCGCGTAATGCACCGCCTCGGCAATCGCCTTCAGGTAAGTCGCCGCCCGTTGCGCCGGCAACGGCCCCTCGCGCACGATGTCTGCCAGCGTGCGCCCTTGCACGAAGTCCATTGAGAAGTAGGGCTGCCCCTCGCGCTCGCCGACTTCGTGGATGGCGACGATGTTCGGATGTTGGAGTTGGGCGATGGCCTCGGCCTCGGCCCGGAACCGCTGGACGAATTCCGGTTTGGCGAACTGGCCGGAGAGCATCATCTTCAGCGCGACGATCCGGTTCAGGCTTTTCTGGCGGGCCTTCCAGACGACGCCCATGCCGCCGCGCGCGATTTCCTCCAGCAATTCGTAGTCGCCAAACGAAGTGGCGAGTGACGAGTGACGAGTGGCGTGTGGCGCGTTACCGGTCGTGGCCGAGCCGCTGACGTCTGACTTCTGATCTCCGACTGCTGACCTCTGCCCTCCGGCCTCTGCTCCCTCGCCGCCCGCAGACGTGTCCAGGGCCAACTGCACGAGGCAACGCGGACAACGATTGCCCAACATCCCCGCCGTCAGGGCGGACCCGCACTCGGTGCAACGCGCCACAGTGCCCATACAAGATGATCTCAGATCGCTTCCATTTGTTGCTGAAGCAAAACTGGCAAAAAGTTGCAGACAATCGTTGCCGCTTCACCGCCCCAATACGGTCAGCAGGTGACGCAGCTCATCGTCAATCTCCTCCGGGCGGGCGACGGTTTGGGCGATTTCTTCCCGGAGCAACTGGCCGTAGCGCTGCTTCAGCCGATGCACGTCACTTTTCAAAGTTCCTTCGGCCACACCGGATTGGCCGGCCGCCGCCGCATAGCTGGGCGGGGATTCCTCCCCTGGAAGAAAACGCTCCAACAGCGCAAACCGCTCCACTTGTCCCGCACGCGCAAATTCTTCGCGTAACCGGCCGCGGACCTGCTCCAGGAGCCGCAAGGCCCAATCCCGTTCGTAAAGTTCCTCGGCGTTCAAACCCTGCCCCGGCTCCAGAAGGTAAATTCGTTCCGCGGCCACGGTGTCGAAAGGCAAGTGAGCCTGGCCGCCGCCGCGTTTCTCACAGCGTGCCCGGTCCCATTCGTTGGCCAGGAAATGATCGAGGGCGCCCAGCAGGAAGGAGCGGAAACGACCCCGGCGCGCGTCCGCCCTGCTGATCCACTGTCTGGCCAGCAGCCGCGCGAAAAACTCCTGGGTCAAATCCTGTGCCTCTTCAATCGGGTGTCCCCGCCGGCGCGCGTGCGCGTAAAGCGGATACCAGTAGGTGTGGCAGAGATGCTCCAGCGCGGCGGTGGCCACCGGCGACTCGCCTTGACCGGCAGCCAGCACCACACTCCAGTGTGTCGTGGCAAATGTGGCAGGTCCCAAGCTCATGTGAGCTGTTCCCGGAACAGGATTCTGCCATGCAGCCTGCGCCTCTTGAAGCGCTGGCGTCAAGCCCGTTCTTGGGCTGGGCTGCAGCCGAAGTGGCCGTCAACGCACGTCGTCCTGCATCACCCATGCTTCGTTGAACTGCGCGTGCTTGATTGACTTGCCGGCGGGATCGCCATCCACGTCCTTGGGCAGTATCTTCTTCGCGAGATGATAACTGTAGCTGGCGTGCAGGGTGCCGTCCTTTGCCTGGATGATGCTCGGATAGTGGAATGAGCCGGCTTCCGGGCCAGGCTGGTTGAATTCCAGGTGCCGTTTCCATTTCCAGGTCCGGCCTTCGTCGTCGGAGATTTGCACCGCCAGGCTGTGGCGTCCGCGCTCGGTATCGTTGCTGATGAGCACCCAGTGGCCGTTGCGCAGCGAAGTGATCTCGGCGCCGGAGCCGGGATTGGGCAGGTCACTGTCGGTCACTTCGCTCCACGTCTCGCCGCGATCGCGGGATTCACTTTGATGAAGGCGCTTCGGCGGCGGGCCGTTGTCGCGCATGAGCGTAAAGAGCGAGCCGTCTTTGCGGCGGACGATGCTGGGCTGGATGTTGCCGGCCCCGACCAACGGCAGGGTGGTATGCCAGCTTTTCCCCCAATCGTCCGTGATAGCCATCAGCGAGCAATCGAACCCGTCCGAATACAACGGCACGATCAGGCGCTGGCCGTCGAGGATGAATGGATGGGCGCGGGTCATCCAGCCGAGACGCCGGGAGAGTTTGTCCCCGGCCTGGGTGAGCAAATTCTGAAGATACCCAGAGACCCGGTCGCGCATTTCTTCGGGGACTGCCAACGCCGACGGCATCGCCCTGACCTTCTCCACATAGTTCGAAATGGCGGCGGCGAATTCCGGACCGGGCGTCAGGTGCAGGACCTCGCTGATTTCCCATCGCGGCGGGCCATCGCGGCGGTAGTCCGAGGAGATGCGATATTTCATCAGCGCCGTCTCCCAGCGATTGGCAAGAATGGTGGGCCACAGGAGCCAGAGCCGGCCCTCCGGGTCAACGAACATCGTGCAATTCGTGTCGGGATAACCGGGCGTGTCAGCCATGGTGAAACGCGGACTCCACTTCTTCGCGCCCTTGCGTTTGCGCGCGCCCTCGATCTTGACGTCGTCGGCCGTGCGTTCGCCCGAGCCGTGAAACCAGCAGACCAGCAAATCGCCATTGGGAGTTTCAACGATGCACGAGGCGTGGTTGTGCCAGACTTCGAGCGGGAAGATGATTTCGGATTCCAGGAAGGGGGCGTCGGCTTTTCGCGGGCCGGCGCAGGCTGGGTTGTAAAGTGAGCCGAGTTGGACCAGAACGAGGATGGAGAGAATCAACCGGAGGTGTTGCTTCATGCGATTTACCATGTTGGACAGCGACAGCAGCGGCAATAAAAATGTCGAAGCGTCTTGTCTTGTTGGTCTACCCAAGTTCCCTCTCCCCGCGACGAAGGAGCGGGGAGAGGGCAAGGGAGAGGGGAAGCTCTTAAGAAACGCCCCTCCTCTCCCGGACCCTCTCCTCCTTCCTTTGTCAGGAGGAGAGGGAGAAGACTTCTGACCGCGTAGATACCAATGGTCCGTCTGTATGTCCCTCTCCATCTTTGTGGGGCGGCAAACGGATTTTTGCCTTGAATTGGATTCAACCCCCTGTCAGAAGTTCACCGCACCTCAGCAACCAAACCAATCCTATGAAAAGAACCACCCTAAGTTTTGCCGCAATGTTTGCTCTCCTCGCTTTCGGCGCCCTCCCGGTCGTCGCGGATGATCTGGACGCTTTGTCGGGGAAGTGGGTCGCCGAGCGGTCCGACTCACAGGGGAGAACCGCCAAGCAAATAATCGAGATTAAGAAAGATAAATTCACCTTCAAAGTCCTGCGCGATGGAGATCTGGTCGCGCTCTACGCGAAAGGCGACGTGAAGGCCGAACAGTTGGGCCCGTTCAAAGCGGCCCGGTTTTATAACATCCAGGGAGGTCGTTCCGATTCCGACCTGCAACCGGTGGAGGATGATCGCACGGTAATTTACACTCTGGGCGACAACGAACTGACGATGGCGTCTAATTTCGACAAGGAGCGTTCCGAACCCGCCAGCGTGACGAAGTACACCAAGGCGGCCGCAGGCGATGAGGCCAGAACGCTGGTCATTGACAAGATCGTGATGCACACGACGCCGCAGACGGCCGAGTGGTACTTGTGCTTTGAAGCCACCGTGGGCGACGCGACCAAGCGATTCAACATCCCCAATAAAACCTGGGAGAAAGACGAGGTGACCATCGCGACCGACCTGGCCATCCCGAACGTCCGCAAAGATCAGACCTGCAAGTTTGTGATGAAACTTGATGACGTTGCGGGAGACGAGTGTAGCGACGAGATGGACAATCGGAGCACCGGCAGTTTCGCAGTGACGGACAGCGGTTCGCAGGCATTCAAGCCCGAGGACCACTGGCGCTACACGGTTTACTGGCACTTGAAATAGCACTGAGGTCCTGCTGTGCAAAGCGGCTGGAAAGTCATGCGTGTCGTCGCACTCGTTGCTGCGACGCTACCGGACGGGCCGGCTCCGGCGGCGGAAACAAATGCCGCGTCCGCGGACAACTCCCCGAAGTCCACCGAGTTTCTCAAGCGCACGTACTGCTACAAACAAGTCGGCGGCTGCAAGATTCACGCGGATGTCTATCGCTTCGCGGAATCCACCAGGCGTCCCGCGATCGTGTGGATTCATGGCGGCGCGCTCATTTCAGGAAATCGCGCGAATCTCCAGCCACTGCAATTGCAGAAATACCTCGATGCCGGGTTCAATGTCATTTCGATTGATTACCGGCTCGCGCCCGAAACCAAGCTCAAGTTCATCATCGGGGACTTGCGCGATGCGTTCAAGTGGGTGCGGACGCAAGGCCCAAGCCTGGCCGGGATTGATCGCGACCGCGTAGCCGTGGTCGGTCATTCTGCTGGTGGCTATCTTGCGCTCATGTCCGGCGTTTGCGTGAAGCCCCGGCCGCAAGCCATCGTTGCATTTTACGGCTACGGTGACATTGCGGGCGAGTGGTATAGCCGGCCCGATCCGTTCTACTCACAGAAACCGGCCGTGCCGAAAGACGAAGCCTACGCAGCCGTCGGTCACGG
>CAZNOE010000239.1:0-2979 GCA_964574525.1 uncultured Bifidobacteriaceae bacterium | reverse complement strand
TGGCTTTCTTGAAAATGCACACGAGTCAGTGAGCATCACGATCCAAGGTTTGCCACCGTCCGCAGCGATTGGAGCGCCGGTCTCCGACCCGGCGTGTCGCGAATCGCCATCAGCGCGCCGGGTCGGAGACCGGCGCTCCTCGGAGGGGAGGCGAGCCTGCCCTTGTTCGGTCACAATTGCGTCACAATTGCGTTGACGCAACGACGGCCATGCGAGATAGATTCGCCATGACCCGCCGCCTCTTTGCCAAGAGGTGTTCAGTTGTGACCGAATCCCGGCGCAACGAACCCGGCCGCAGCGACGTGTATCCAGCTTCATCCGCGGGAGCGCACCAGCAGGGGCAGCGACGCTGTGCCTTTACCTTGATCGAACTGCTCGTGGTCATTGCCATCATTGCCATTCTCGCGGCGTTGCTGCTTCCGGCGCTGGCCAAAGCCAAAGAGAAAGCGCAGCGCACCGCCTGTGTGAACAATTTCCGACAATTGGGCCTGGCGATGGCCATGTACACCCACGACAACAACGACATGATGCCGTGGTGCCAATGGTACAACAATTACGGGCCAAGCTGGGCTTACGCGCCCTACCGCGGCGCGGCGCCAGACCCGTTTCAACTCGTCGGCGGAGTGCTCGTTGATAATCCGGATGTCAACGCCATCTCGAACGTCCTGGCAGGCGTTTACTATCCGTATGTCAACAATCGCCAGGTTTATTACTGCCCGCTCGACCGGAAGGAAAACAAGGATTTCATCTACCGCATCCAACGCGTCTCCAGTTATATCATGAACGGGGCGGTCTGCCGTTTCGGCACGTATAGCAAGCCGCGATACAAGATCAGCCAATTTAACCCTGCCGCCTACGCGCAATGGGAGCCAAAGGTGAACAACGAGGGCGGCGGACCGAACGGGCCTTTCGCCTACAACACCGGCCACGACGCCAGCCAGATTCCCAACGCCACGGAAGGGATCGGCAATCGCCATGTCAAGGGAGCAGGCATCCTGGGGTTTGACTCCCGGGTTCACTGGATCTCGCGGCTCACGTTCGATCAGGAGGCGTCGCGTTTTCCTGGACTGCTCTGGTGTGTCCCTGACAGTCCGACTGGGCAATAGTCCATGCGCTTTCCAGAAGGTGGATCATCGCGTTGGGGCTTTCGTACTACAATGGCGAGAATTCGCACTTCTTTGGCAAAGACTTCGGCGCTCGGCGTTTTCTTCCTCTCCCCACGACGCAGGCGTGGGGAGAGATTTCCCCGAAAACATTCGCGCCTTGTCCCCCTGAACCGAAAGCGCCGGCCAGCCGGGCGCACTCCAAACGCTTCGCGACTTCCCAGGCCGTCCGGACACGCGGAGCGTTTGGAGTGCGTGGAGCTTGCTCCCGCTTTTGCGCATGGGTCCATGGAGAGAATTCCCCGAATGAAAATTTCGCGCCTTGAACCCCTGAACTGCGGAACAGCGGTAGGGCGCGTCACTCCGTGCGCGCCGGGCCGGGTTAAATGCGCAAACGGCGCGCACGGAGTGACGCGCCCTACCTTGAGGTTCATGGGGCGGGGTTGCTTCAACGTCTTGCACGAAAAGCTCATCCTCTCCCCGACCCTCTCCTCCATCCGATGGAGGAGAGGGAGTTTGGTTGCGGCTCCGCCGCGCGGGGTTGAGCGTTACCGGATTGCGTTGCTTCACCGTTCGCTCGTCGTTGTCCTTTTCTCTGCCAGGGTCTGCGGCGCGGTGGAGTTTTCTTTTTTCGAACCAATTCAACCGCCGCGGCCGTTCCAGGTTATGGTCCACCGCGGCGCGGCCAACCAGGCGCCGGAGAACACCCGCCCCGCGCTGCAACGTTGCATCGAGGACGGCTTTGAGTGGGCCGAAGTGGATGTGCGATTGACCAAGGACGGCCAGCACGTTCTGTGTCATGATTCAAAATTGGAACGCGTTTCCAATGGCAAGGGTGCCGTGAGGGAACATACGCTCGCAGAACTGCTGGCCTTGGACGCCGGGTCGGGCTTCGCCAAGCGATACGCCGGCACGCCGCTCCTTTCCTTCAAGCAATGTCTCGAACTGGCCAGGGGTAAACTCAATCTCTACCTCGACTGCAAGGAGGTGAATCCCGAACAACTCGTCCAGGAAATCCTTCAGGCTGGCATGGAGCAGCAGGTCGTCGTCTTTGACAATCCGGAAAAGTTGCGGCGCGTGCGCCAGGTGTCGCAGGGCAAGGTGGCCATCATGCCCAAATGGCACCCCGCCGACGGCACGACGACCTGGGTGGAAAAACTCCAGCCGAATGTCGTGGAGATTGACGCCAATGAAATCACGCCCGCCATCACTCGGGCGTTTCACGAGAAGAAAATCAAGGTCCAGACCAAGAATCTCGGAGAATGGGACACGCCGGAATTTTGGGATAAGGTCCTGGCCGCTCACGTGGATTGGATACAGACCGACCTGCCTGAAGAAATCATCGCGCGCGATCTCTGGCGCCGCGTGCCGAAGCGCCCCGTTCGAATTGCCCTGCATCGCGGCGCCAATCGTTATTCGCCGGAAAACACTTTGCCCGCGTTTGCGAAAGCCATCCGCCTCGGAGCGGACTTCGTCGAGTTTGATGTGCGGACGACCAGCGACGGCAAATTCTATCTGCTGCACGACGGCACACTGGATGGCAAGACCGACGGCACCGGGCCAATTGCGAATACCCCGTCGAGTTTGGTGGCGTCTTTAAGTGCCGGCGTAAAGTTTGGACGGCCCTTCGCCAAAATTGGATTGCCGACTCTGGAAGAATTTCTGGCGGAAACGGAAGGCAAGATAGATTTGTACTTCGACGCCAAGGCGATTCCGCCCGAAGCGTTGGCGGAGGCCATCGAACGCCATCACATGAGCGAGCGGACGGTGGTTTATCAAAGCGCGGAATACCTGTTGAAACTGAAAGCCCTCAATCCACGCATCCGCGCGCTGCCGCCGCTTGGCGCGCCAGAGCAACTGGACGGACTGGCCGCCA
>CAZNOE010000238.1:0-8378 GCA_964574525.1 uncultured Bifidobacteriaceae bacterium | reverse complement strand
GTGACGGATTTTCTCCAGTTCGTCGTCATGAGCGTCGGCTTGTTGGTGGTGACGTTCCTCGTCTTGCACCACGTGGGCTGGGACAGACTTGTCGCCACGGTGCAGACGCATCATGGCGCCGGCGGCTTCAATCCATTTATCCCGAAGGACCTGGGCTGGCCGTTCGTGCTGTCGAATTTGCTGACGAACACCGCTGCGGTGCTTACCTGGCAGGCGGTTATTGCGCGTTTGCTCGCGGCCAAGGACAGCGACACCGGGCGGAAGGTTTATACCGGCACGGCGTTTTTCTTCATCTGCCGCTGGGTCATTCCCGGCATCTGGGGCATCGCGGCGCTGGCAATGATCGAACCGTCCGTCGTGGAAAAGATCGGCCTGCAATTCGGAGAGAAGGACGGCTCGCTCTTCGCCATGCCGTATCTGTTGAGTCAGATCGTGCCGGCGGGAATGATGGGCCTGCTCGTCGCGGCGATGCTCGCGGCGGACATGTCCACAGATTCATCCTACATGCTCACGTGGGGCAGTGTGATTTACAACGACATCCTCGCGCCGTTCCGCAAGGTCGCCTGGTCCGAGAAGAAAGGCCTGCTCTGGAATCGCTGCATCATCGCGCTCATCGGCGTTTTCCTATTGATCTGGGGACTTTGGTACAAGCTCGAAGGCAATCTCTGGGAATATCTGCAAACCACCGGCACGATCTACCTCGCCAGCATGACGGTCCTGCTGGTTGCGTGCTGTTACTGGAAGTGGGCGAATAACTGGGGTGCCATCGCGGCGATTATCGTCGGTGCGGCTCTCCCGGTGCTGGCGCTTTCGCTGGATATTTTCGTGAAGGTGCCGGCGCTCGATGCCGCGGGACAGGCGCTCCTCAAAGACGGAAAGGTGGTGACCGAAGGCTGGGCCGCGCACAACTTTGGCTCTCATTTTGTGAACATCGGCACGTTCGTCGCCGTGGCCCTGGCAATGGTGATTGGTTCGTTGCTCAAACCCCGCTCCGCGCGCATGGAAGGAAAAATGCCATGAGTCTCTCTGCCATGCTCTCAAACCATCCGCTTTGGGGGCTGCTCACCTTGGCGGTGCTTGTGTGGTACTCGACCATCACCGTGTACGTCGGCGTTCGTGGCTTCGTTGACATCAGGCACATGCTGCGCAAGTTGAAGGAAAACCGCGACGAGACTGACGCGGAGAAAAAGTAGTGTCCCAGGCTGATCGTCCGGCAAATCCAGGCGCGCCAATTTCAGGGAGACGGAGAACAAATCTCGACGAAGCAAATTCTCGTTGGCACGCTTGCCCGATGCAACAATTCCTTCGCAAGTGGCATCGCTGGATTGGTTTTCCCGCCTCGCTTTTTCTCCTGTTCGCCGCGGTCACCGGCATCTTGCTGGCGGTGACGGAATTCTTCGGTGAGGCGGAAGCCTTGCGCGAGCGCACGCGCGAACTGGTTTCGCCCGTCACCGTGCAGACGCCGGAGGCGGACCTGGACGCGATGCTGGCGCGAGCGCGGGCCAGCGTCGCCGTTCAGGCGGGCGGCGCCCCGATTGACCAGATCGTCTGGCAGTTCAAGGGTGAGACGCCGACCCTCACGTTTTTTCTCGGCAAACCCACCGGCGGCGAAGACCGTAAACTAACGGTGGACGCGCGCACGGGCAAAGTCCTGCGCACGGAAGCGTATGTGGACAAACCTTTCCTGTTGCGTCTGCACAGCGGCGAGGCGTTCGGCGATGGCGGTCTGGTGCTCGCGATGTTCTGGGGACTCGCGCTCATCTTGCTCACCGTTTTCGGCATCCTCATTTACTGGAAGATGCGCCGTCCGAATGCCACTGGCCTTAAGAAAGTTTTCTGGCTGTTTGCCCTTGGCGGATTCGCCACCAGTTCAGCGCACGCGGATTCACCCTTTTACACCGACGACCCGGAATTCTCGCCCGGCTGGGAAATCAAATTCGGCATGACGGCGGAACATAACACCGGCGGCAACACCTGGACCGCCCCCGTGCTCGACTTGAATTACGCGGTCGTGCCGAACGTGCGTCTGAACCTGACGCTGGCCGGGCGCACACTTGAACCCGTCGGCGGGCCGGGCTTATTCGGGTTTGCCGACACCGAGTTCAAGGTGAAGTGGCGCTTCGTGGACGCGGACACGAACAGTTGGCTGCCCTCCATCGGCATCGCGCCGAAAGTTTTCTTTCCCACTTCCGATAAAGATCGCGGCCTGGGCGACGGCGTGTGGCGCGCGCAGTTGCCGTTGCAATTCGGCAAGACGATTGAACGCTTCTACAACTTCGCGGAGGTCGGCTACCAGATGGCGTTCCGCGACCACACCAGCGATGTGGCTTACTACGGCATCGGCACGCTTTACTCGTTCAACAGCCACTTCGCGCTTGGCACGGAAGTCTTCGGCTACACGCCGATGCTCGATAAACCGGATCATCAAGTGCTGGCGACACTCGGCGCGGTCTATACCTTCAACGAACATTGGGCGCTCAAGGCCTCCATCAGCCGCACCTTGCGCGACGAATCGCACGGCGGGCCGAATCCGTCGGGGGTCTTTTACCTCGTCTGGAATTTTTGAGACGCGAGGCTGTGCCTGTTGCGTTCGTCACCGGTTTTCATTTCCTTGATGTTAAGGATGAATGTTCCCGTGGGTTTGAGCACGCGAAGGAACTCTTTGCTACGAGGGAGAAATCAGGCTGTTGCCCAACCGCGACACGTTGGTTAGCATCGCCGCGTAAACCAATCCTCAACCCAGAAAATTATGCCAGAAAAAATCGGAGTCGTCGGAGTCGGACGCATGGGCGCCAACATGGCGCGCCGGCTGAAGGAATGCGGTTATCCCATCGCCGCCGTTTATGACGTGAATACCGCGACAGCGCAAACGCTCGCGCAGGAGTTGGGCTGCGTCGCCGCAGATCAATTGAAAGTCGTCACGGCGCTTTCGGACGTCATCATCACCGTGGTCACGGACGACAAAGCGATGAAAAAGATTTTCGGCGGCGGCCTGCTGTCGCGCGCCAAGGGAAAACTCTTCATCAATTGCGCGACCATCACGCCGTCCGTTCACGTGTGGGTCGAACAAAAGTGCGAGGCGAAGGGCGCGCAATCGTTGGAAGCCTGCATGGCTTCGAGCATCACGCAGGCGCGGCAGGGCACGCTTTATCTCATGATCGGCGGCAAGCAGGAAGTCTTCGAGCGCGCCAAACCTCTTTTGGAAAAACTCAGCGACGAAGGCAAATTGCTCCGCCACATCGGCGCCGCGGGCAAGGCTGCTGAGGTCAAAGCGCTGGTTAACATGGTGATGAACATCAACACCGCCGGTCTGGCTGAAGGCTTGGGTCTCGGTGCGGCGCTGGGGCTGGACCTTGCGACATTGCGCGAAGTATTTTCGCAGACCGGCGCCAACTCTCGCGTGCTCCAGACCGACGGTGAGGACATGCAGAACCGCGACCACTCGTGTTTCTTCTCCGCCTCCCATGCCGCGAAGGATTCTGGCATCGCCCTCAAGCTCGGGAAAGGACAGGGCTTGAATCTCCCGCTCGCCGCCGCGACGAAGAAACAATACGACCGGATGGTAAAAGAGGGCTTTGGCGAGTTGGACAAGTCGGGCATTGCGGAATTGACATTCAAGGGGCGGGGCAAGACTGTCTGATGACCCTCACCCCGGCCCTCTCCCATCCGATGGGAGAGGGAGAATCGTTTGCCGGTTTTTGGAATGTCCGTAGCGCACAGATTTTTCGGACGCTGCCCGCGCGAACGGAGAACCAGCGGAGATTGCCATGAGTGATTCCAAACCTTCACCACACGTCGCTTGCTGTCCCCTCTCCCATCGGATGGGAGAGGGTCAGGGTGAGGGATTTTTTGACAGCCGTCTCTTGAAAGTTCATGGTCTGTCGTGAGCGACGAACTGTTTCCCTCCGGTCCGTGGACGGGTTTTTATAATTACAGCCCCAAGGATAAGCATCGCATGGACATGGACCTCACGTTCGCGAGCGGCAAGATGAGCGGCGATGGCAATGACGACATAGGCCGTTTTATGCTCCACGGCCAATACGACGCGAAGAGTCTTGAATGTTCGTGGACGAAAACCTACGTCGGCAGCCACGATGTGTTTTATCGCGGCTTCAGGGAGGGCAAAGGTATTTGGGGCACCTGGGAAATCAGCCTCTTCGCGCGCGGCGGCTTTCACATCTGGCCGAAGCGCATGGGCGAAGGAGAAGCGAAAGCTGAATCGAGCGAAGAGAATGCGCTCGTATTGGAGGGCGCAGGCGAAATCGAATTACGCCGCGTTCCAAGCCAGAACAAATAGCCTGTTATTCCCATGTCCTCGCATCGAATCCAAAAAGACTGGAAAGCAAAGCTCAAGTCTGCTGTGCCGTTCGGCTTGGGCCAAGCCAAGCCAAAGCACTTTCGCGACATGGTGGGCATCGCCTGGCGGAACCGCGATAACCTCGGTTATGCCTGGAAGGTGTTGAGCCGCGGCGTTTGCGACGGCTGCGCGCTAGGCGTCGCGGGCTTCCACGACTGGACGATCCCTGGCGTCCACCTCTGCATGACGCGGCTGAATTTGCTTAGGCTCAACACAATGCCGGAACTGGACGTGCGGTTGCTGGAGGACGTGGAGAGGTTGAGCGCCAAGCTCGCGGCGGAGCGCCGGTCTCCGACCGGGCGCGAATCAAACCACGAACACAAACGCGCCGGCTCGGGGAGCGGCGCTCCGGAGTTCGACAACGCGCAACTTCGGGAACTCGGACGCCTGCCGTATCCAATGTTGCGTGAGAAAGGCGCAAAGGGCTTCCGGCGCATTTCGTGGGACGAAGCGTTTCAGCGCATCGCCGGGAAAATTCGAGGGGCCGACCCGAAGCGCATCGCGTTCTTCCTCACCTCGCGTGGCGTGACGAATGAGATTTATTACATGGCCCAGAAAGTCGCGCGCTTCCTCGGCACGAACAACGTGGACAACGCCGCCCGCCTTTGTCACGCGCCGAGCACGGCCGCCATGAAGCACGCCGTCGGCGTGGCCGCCACGACGTGCAGCTACAAGGATTGGTACGGCACGAACCTCATTGTGTTCTTCGGCGCTAATCCAGCGAACGACCAACCGGTCACGACGAAGTATCTCCACGAGGCGAAGGAACTCGGCACCAAGATCGTGATGGTGAATCCCTATCGTGAGCCGGGTATGGAGCGGTATTGGGTGCCGTCCAATTTCAAGAGCGCGGTCTTCGGCACGGACCTGGTGGACTATTGGTTTCCCGTTTCCACCGGTGGAGATATCGCCTTCCTCTATGGCGTGCTGAAAATCATGTTCGCCAACGGCTGGCAGGACGACGCCTTCGTCAAAAATCATTCCGCAGGTTTTGAGGAGTTGAAACGACAGGCCGACGCGCTGGATTGGCCAGTGCTCGAAGCGAAGGCCGGCTTGTCGCGCGCCAGCATGCAGGAATTTGCCGAACTCATTCGCGACGCGAATACCGCCGTGCTCGTCTGGAGCATGGGCATCACGCAACACGCAACCGGCGGCGACGGCGTGCAGATGATTCTCAACCTCGGCCTCATGAAAGGTTTTGTCGGGCGCGACAAATGCGGGCTGATGCCGATCCGCGGCCACTCGTCCGTGCAAGGCGGCGCGGAGATGGGCGCGTATGCGACGGCGTTTCCCGGCGGCAAGCCGATCAACGCCGGGAACGCTCACACGCTTTCCATGCTCTACGACTTCGCCGTGCCGGACTGGACTGGCCTCAGCGCGACGGAGATGGTCGAGGCCGGCGCGCGCGGCGAACTGGATTTGCTCTATTGCCTCGGCGGAAACTTCTTGCGCACACTGCCAGAGCCAGAATATGTCCGCGCGGCGCTGGCCAATGTGCCAATGCGCGTGCATCAGGACATCATTCTCACCGACCAGATGTTCATCGAGGCGAAGGAGGAAGTGATTCTGTTGCCAGCCAAGACGCGTTACGAACAGGACGACGGGGGCACGGAGACAAGCACTGAACGGCGCATCATGTTCAGCCCGGAGATTCCGCGCCAGGTGGGTGAAGCGCGGGCGGAGTGGAAAATCCTGCGCGATCTCGCGGCGGCGGTTTATCCCGAACGCGCTCACCGGCTCGGATGCGAGACGGGCTGGAAGATGCGCGAGGAAATTGCGCGCGTCGTGCCGTTCTACGATGGCGTGCAACAACTCAAAGCCACCGGCGACGCGATTCAATACGGTGGGCCGCATCTGTGCGCCGGTTGGAAATTTCCAACGACCGACGGCAAAGCGCATTTTCGCGCGGTGGAATTGCCGCAGCGAAGCGAGCGGAGTGTCGGAGTGAAGGAGGGCTGGAGTGATGCGAGACAAGATTCCACCACTCCACCACTCCACCACCCCAGCCTCTTCATCGTCTCCACCCGTCGCGGCAAACAGTTCAACTCGCTGGTCTATGCGGAAATTGATCCCATCAATGGCGCCCCGCGCGACGCGGTGCTGATGAATCTGGACGACGCGGCCCGACTTCATCTGGTGAATCGTGACCGCGTGGCGCTGGTGAATCCAACCGGCCGGTTCGAGGGGAGCGTATTCCTCGCGCCGATTGCGGCAGGCAATTTGCAAATCCATTGGCCGGAAGGCAACGTCATTATCCGCCGCGGCGTGGTTGATCCGGCGGGCGGTGTGCCGGACTATAACGCACGGGTGACGGTGGAGAAAATTCTGTGAAACCCAAACAAACACGGCGCGGCGTGGCCGCAAGTGCAGCGCAGACTTCCCCGCCTTTGCCTCCGGCTTCGGCGCGGTCGCGTCGGAGCGAAGTGAAGACGGACAAGTCTGCCGTATCGCGGCCCGCCCTGCGGGACAAACCCGCGCGCCGTTCGCCTTCACACCCCGT
Organism: uncultured Bifidobacteriaceae bacterium; assembly: GCA_964574525.1. Classification (GTDB taxonomy): domain Bacteria; phylum Verrucomicrobiota; class Verrucomicrobiia; order Limisphaerales; family JADLHS01; genus WYBW01. Next base: position 1,521 of record CAZNOE010000238.1, on the reverse strand, counting down.
GCCGATTTGGAAATCGGCGATACAGCAGGTTGGGAAACCTGCGCTACGTCAAGGCGTTGCCGCGCCAGAAAATCCAGCCGTGGTTGCGGCAGAAGTCTTGCGGCAGGATGGCGCGGTCGCGCCCGAGTTGAAGACGGACGTTCTGGCCGCCGAGGAGCCGCTGGAGATTCGTGTGCAGGGCCGCAGCGTGGCGGTGACGATGCGCACGCCAGGACACGACCGCGAACTGGCCGCCGGCTTTCTGCTCACGGAAGGAATCATTCGCGAACGCAAAGACGTGATTGAAATCATGCATTGCCGCGCGGCGGCGGCTCCGGACAATACGCTCAACGTTTTCCTAGCGCCGTCGCTAAAGGTGGATTTCGCGCGGCTCACCCGACACGTTTTCGCCACGTCGAGCTGCGGGCTGTGCGGCAAAGCGTCCATCGAGTCGGTCCACCAGAATTTCCCGCCGGTGACATCGGATATCACGGTCGCGGCGCGAACCCTCACCGGCCTGCCGCGGCAGATGATCCAGGCGCAACAAGCCTTCGCCCAAACGGGTGGCCTGCACGCGGCGGCGGTGTTCGACGCGGGCGGCAAGTTGATCGTGCTGCGCGAGGACGTGGGCCGGCACAACGCCGTGGACAAGGTGCTGGGCTACGGCTTGCTCGAGGGCAAACTGCCGTTCGGTTCACACATCCTGCTCGTTAGCGGACGCGCCTCGTTTGAGATCATGCAGAAGGCGCTCGCAGCGCGCATTCCGGTTGTGTGTGCAGTCTCGGCGCCGTCGAGTCTGGCCGTGGATTTCGCAAAGGCGAGCAATCAGACGCTCGTGGGTTTTCTGCGTGGCGAAGGGATGAATATTTACGCCGGGGCAGAGCGAATTGGCTCGTAGTGGAGCGAGCCTCTGGCTTGCTGTTGTGTCGGCGACCCTCTGGGTTGCCGAAACCGGTCGGCTGGGTGGCCGGCGACACCAAGCCGGAGGCTCGGCGACACCATCGCAAGCCGGGAGGCTTGCGCCACTACTTTGAACTTCGGAAATTCCCATTGACCCTACTTCAATTTTGCCTAAGCTGCCGCCGTTAACCCATTCAAAACACAACACAACTATGAACACGATTGTCCCTCTCATCAGTTCCGGCGTGGCGGGTCCGCTGGGCGTGCTGCACCTGCCCCGGCTTTGGCTCAAGGTATCGCTCGAATCAACCGGCAAATTGGCGCCAGGATATCCGGGCGCGGGCAAAGGCTATGACCAGATGGTCATTGATGGCATCGGTCTTCAGCGCGACGCGGTCCTCAGCTACATCAAGCAGAGCAAACCCACCTATCCGCAATTCGAAGCGTGGGTCAAAAAGAACGCCACGAAGCTGGACAAGGCCTCCGTCGAGAAACTCAACGCCGCCATTCGCGGCTACAACCATGACGACGCGACGCGCACATCCATCCTCGGCGCGAACAGCCTGCCCGACGACGCCGGCGCGCCGAAGGACGCCGTCAACCTCAACAACCTCGACGACTGGAAGGAATTCCACGAAGCGG
>CAZNOE010000237.1:0-8385 GCA_964574525.1 uncultured Bifidobacteriaceae bacterium | reverse complement strand
CCTTGGCGAGCCACTCAGTGCTGGCGCGTGAGCGTCGTGCTTCCTGTCTTTCCGCCTCAATGGCCGGCTTGGCGGCCAGTGGAATCAGTTCCAGGCTGCGAAAGGCGAGCACGGGCTTCCCTGACGGCGCATTTGAGAGGCTGAGGGTTATGGTTTGCTTCCCCGCCCCGAGCTGAAGCGAACCGGTGATTGGCACTATCTCATAGGCCATGTTGTCGGGGAAAACTCCCTTGGTAATCCTCAGCGCGTAACGAAGCCGACTGCCACCGCTCGTGATTTGTAGTTCCTGTCCGGCGGCACTGGGCTCTGCTGCGTGGCAAAGGCCCACAGCGTATTCGCCGGATTTGTCAACCTGGACCTCCCAGGTTGCGCTCCCACCGCCCTTCCAGGAGAAGTTGTCGCCGCCTTGCTTTTTCAAGTCTCCTTCCAGCTTGGATGCCTGCCCTCCGTAGAGGTAAGTCGGATCATCAGCCTTCACATGCACCACGGGCGATTGCAAATCCTGACCGTTTGCGGTGAATGCAATCATTGCCAAGGCGATCCACATAGGTACGTGCTTCATAGAGTTATTGTTGTTTTTATTGTCTCTACGTAAAAGAATCGCGAAACGCCGCACTAACTTGAGTAAGCGGCAGTAATCTTCTTACTTCCAAGTGGCGGCACCCCAACCCTGAGTGCCGCCATCCACCTCACCCAAACCACGCCTAACGGACAAAGCATTACCCGTCACGAAAGTTTCACCGAAGATGGCGGCGTCCCCGTAGTGACAAGGCGTGTTTAAAACCCGTAAGCCTCCACCCGCCGAAGCGTGGAAGGCGGGTTTCTTCCCGGCACCTGAATCTTGAGATACCGCGCATTTTGCCCGGGCAGAATCGCACCAACCGCCAGGCTTTCTATCGTCACTTCCCAAACCCTAGGCGACTGTTCAGTCATGCCGACTTGATTCCACGTCTGCCGATTCGAAGACAGCGACAACTGCAGCGGTAGACTGTCCGCTTCCCGCTCCACCACCACGCCCGTTACTTTCCTCGTTTTCCCGAGATCCAGTGCCACTTCACCGCCAGAAAGAATCACGTTCGTTTGGGCAAGCACCACTTCTCCATACGCAACTGTATCGCCGAACACAGACCTAATAGCCCCGGAACGCACGGTTCCAATCACCGGCTGGTCCAGCACCAACGCCACAATGGTATTGGCTGGATCTCGCCCCGATGCCGGCAGAGTCAATTCCAAGCCATTAGCGTCCTGCTTGAATGGAACGGGTGTGCCGTTGCCTAGCAGCCTGGCGGATTCCACGCGCGCAGGAATGGGAGGCAGATCCAGCCTGGCAAGTTGCGAATCCAAGATATGAAGATAGACATGTTTTCCCCGGCGAGTGCTCCCACCCCAGGTACTTGGCAGCCACGGACCACCTCGAGTGCCATAGATGCTTTCGCCATTCCGCTTCAACCATTCTCCGATTTCCCGGAGACGGCTTAGCTCCTTTTCGTCAAAGGCGCCATCCCAATGTGGCCCCCAGCTCACCAGCGCATTTCCATTGGCGCACGCTGTTGAAGCCAGGATGCGGACCAACTGGTCGCGACTCTTGGGAGGGGTACCGCTCCAGGACCATGACTCTGTTAGCGACAAGCAGGCTTCCCAAGCACGTTCCTGATAAAATCCTGAACGCTGCTCGGGCGTATCGAAGTCACCCGGGAGGCTCGCCCGGTTGTTGATGAGCATGTGCGGTTGAAGCGCACGCAGCTTGCGGGTGAGCGACTCGGCCTCCCACATATCCGCCGTGAACATGCCGCCCCACCACGCAGCATCGAACCAGAAGAAATCCAGTTTCCCGTATTTGGTGCAAAGCTCGCGGCAGACGTTGCGATTGTATTCCAGATAACGCTGGTGACGTTCGCCCTTGGGATTCGTGGGGTCGTAATCCGGGTGATACCATTCGCGCTGGGCGTAATAGATGCCCCACGGCATTTCAGCCTGATGGCAGGCGTCGGCGATTTCCTTGAGGAAATCCCGGCCAAAAGGGGTCTTGGTGATCTTGAAATCGGAATACGCCGTGTCCCACATGTGAAAACCCTCATGGTGCTTGGAAATGACGACGATATACCGAAACCCGGATTCCTTGGCGATGCGCACCCACTCCGTCGCATTGAACTTTTCGAGCCGCATTTGGGCTGGCCATTGCAGATATTCGTCCGCGATCGGTCCCGGCGGGGCGACGTAACCATCTTTGCGCTTATCGGGCCACTTGATGCTTTGCACGGTGCCCCAACTCAAGTCTTTGCCTTGGTAAGTGGAGAGTCCGAAATGGATGAACATGCCATACCGGAGGTCCTGAAAGCGCACCACATCGACCGGAGGAGCGAAGTTGCTGGCATCCCACTCCCTGGCCGTGAACGGCTGGAACAAGTAATCGGGGAGATTTCGGCGCGGATCATCCGCGGCAAACATGTCCTTGGCACTTTTTCCCTCATCCACTCGGACCGACCACTGGGCGCGCGATGTGAGCGCACTTAAAACCAATGCGCCGGCAAGTAGTCCTGTCAGTGCATGCCTGTTGGAAATAATCACTTTCATTTCATCAATTCACCACTCGCACTTGGGTGGAGGATCCCGCAAAGCGGGACGCTGTTGACGGCTAGGTTTTGCGCCGTGGTACTCCAAGCCATCAGACTCGCGCAGGCTACAGTCGTGAGGGTGCGTGGTGCCTTCATCAAATTGTTACAAACTTTGTATTGGCTTTCGTTAGAAAAGTCCGCCGTGCTTGCGCACGTCGGACTTCATTCCTTGCCTGTTGGAACGTCTGTACGCTCTGTTCCCTGCCTACTGCTTTGTACGGTAATAGGCGGCAGCACCTGACCTCGGAACCGGGAAGCTAAAATTGCCGCCGGTCACCGCGTTTGTCTGAATCGGCGTCCAACCGACGGGTGAGGCGAGCGAAGTGGCTCTCTCGGTGATGATATTGCCAGCCGCATCTGTATAGCCTCGGATGGTCATTTGCCCCGCGCCGGGGCCTGCGTTAATGGCGATGATGCTCAGGTCGCGAACCTGAACGGCGTTTAGGACGCCATCGCCAGCCAGACCGAGGACGTGGGTCGAGCCAATGGCGGTGAAAGTGCCAACACCATATTGCCCTGCTTTAATACCTAACGCAAAACCAGGGAGTATGATTTCCTCCTGGCTTGGGCCGTAGCGGGGATCTGAGGACCAGATTTGAAGCAGGTATTTGTGGCCCGCCTGCACCGCGTTCAGGGTAACGGTCTGACCGCTGCCGGCGTTGTACCATTTGCCCCGAAGGATGTTCCAATAATTCGTTGAAAGCGATCCCTGCGGATAACCATTGGCCTGATTAAGGGTTTCGTAGCCGCCGCTGCTGCTCACAACATTGTTTTGAGCCGCAGAGAAGTAAACGCCGTTCACCGCGCCATCGAAGCCGGCCCAGTGTTCCGCGTAAACGAGAATCCCGTTGGTCACCACGTCGCTGTCATCAATAACCGTCGTGGCAAGACCTGACCAACTGATGAGGTTGAGGAAGGTCACGGAGACGGTTTGGGTGAGGACCAGGTTGCCATCAGTGACGTCCGTGGCGGTGAAGACATCCACACCCGCGGTTATGGAACTCACGGTAAAGGCGACAGCGCCATTGCTGCCGGTCGCTGTGCCGGAAACGGGTGTGATGGAAGGCGAGCCCGGACCCGATGTCTGGCTCAGGCTGACGGTCTTGTTCGGCACACCATTGCTGGTCGCGTCTCTCAAGGTGACAGTGATGGTCGAAGCCGAGAAATTATCCGCCGGGACATAGGCTGGCGAGGCGACCACAGTGGAAGTCGCCAAACTCACCGGCCCAACTGCGAAAGTCACAGTGGCCCTGTTTGTGAGGACCATGTTTCCATCCGTCACATCGGTGGCTGTGAAGACACAGACGCCCGCGGTTGGGGAGGACACCGTAAACGTGGCCTGGCCGTTGGCACCGGAAGTTCCGGAAATGGTGTTGATCGTTGGTGTTCCGGGCCCCGATGTTTTGGCCAGCGTCACCGTCTTGCCCGAAACGGGAGCGTTGGTTGCATTCCTCAAAGTGACGGTGATCGTGGACGTGGCCACGCCGTTCGCCGGAACTGAAGCCGGGGACGGGACCACAGTCGAGGTGCCGGCATTCGCGACCAATCCGGCCAAGAACTTGACCGTGGCCGTGGCCGTGACGACGAGGTTGGAATCAGTCACATCGGTGGCCGTAAAGACGTTCGTGCCGGGCGTGGTTGAAGTCACGGTGAAGTAGGCTTTGCCACCTCCATCAGTCGTGCCGGAAATCGTGTTGATGACCGGGGTTCCTGGTCCTGATGTCTTGGCCAGGGACACTGTCTTGCCCGAGGCAGGAACGCCGTTTGTGTCTGTCAACCTGACAGTGATCGTGGCGGTGCTGAGACCGTCCGCCGCGACTGAAGATGGCAAGGCCGCAACCGTTGAGGTTCCGGCATCCACCGGCCCCGGCACCGTCTGAATCACACTCACGTTATCAATCACAAACTGCTTGCTGGCTGAGAGGGGGTCGCCCGTGATGTCAATGAGCGTGCTGCTGTCCGTCGCAACAACCTGCCACGTCCTGTTCGTAAAGGTCCTGCCAAAGACGCTGAGGGCCCGATTGTTGCCGCCGAAGTTGAAGTTGCCGGTGGCGGTTGCGGTGCTGCCGCGACTGGCGATGTCAAGGCTGACTGTATAGTAGGCGTCAGGCGTGGTGGCGATCGTTTGCGAAATCCCACCACCCTTATCATACGAGGCGCCGCCAGTGAGTTGAAGGTTTTGCGAGCCGTTGTTGTTGGCAAATACACTATTCGTGGCGAGCTGCACGCCGTCCGGGGGCGTGGCATCAATCGTCCAACCGGTCAGAGCGATGCTGCCGGGCGACAAAGAGGTGTAATAGGCAGTGGTGGGGCTCTCGAAGCCACCGTTGATGATCAAGTTTTGTGCTGCGGCATTCCATATTAGCAGGCCGCCAAGTGCTGCGATTGCCAGGGGTTTTCTCATGGAGGTTGTTTGATGGTTGGTTGTGTTGTTGATTCGTTTCTGCGGGCCGGAAGTTCCAATAATTCGTTGCCTGGGGGAGAAAGTCTGACTCAGTAGTGAGGCTCGTTATCCACGTTCCACAATCGGCACGCCTCGTCCATGGCCCCCTGAGTTTGAGGCTTGGCCAGGAAAGAAATGATCTTGCTCCGCTTCACGCCATTCACATGGCCATCCAGCCAGAGAATGTTGGCCTGCCCACCATAGGCCTGGGCGGCTTCATTCCACGCCCCCCCACCATGCAAATCCAGCGGCCACTGGCGCGGCTCGTAATTGGCAATGTAGCCGCTATAGTTTGGATCCCCTTTCTTGGTGAGATCCCAGTTGCTGTCGCCGAGGGCGATCATCTCGGTCGGCTTCTTGATGTTGCTCTCCTTCTGCGAGCCATAAGTAGCATCACCCCAAAGCACCCCCAAGCCGGATTGGGGTATAGTCGCCTGCGAGCCCCAGCAATTGTGGCCGTAACTCATGAAGTATTTTCCGCCCGGCCTCAGCTGAAATTCGTCTTGCAGGTAACCGTATTGAGCAGGCAATCCAGAGCCAAACGTCGGCACCCACTGGGACTGCTCGGGTGCTGAGGGGCACCCGAAGATCTTGGTATCCGTCCCCTTTGTGGTGTAAGTCCGAAGCAACGCGGGCCAGACCCACACCGTGGCGTTGTGGTTAAAACCGGGCGGAAAGAATCCACGGTTGTCATCCTTGTACATGATCAGGGCCAGACCTTGTTGCTTGAGATTGTTAATACACTGCACTCCCTTGGCACGCGCCTTCGCCTTGGCCAGCGCTGGCAACAACATGGCAGCCAGAATGGCGATGATGGCGATGACCACCAGCAGTTCAATCAGGGTGAAGGCAAGGGGCGAGTTTAGAGCGGGAGTCGAGGCCTTTGGCCTCGTGGCAACTTGCTTGACCGTCTTTCGCATAAAATGAATCAAGACTATTCTTGTTGGTTCGGGTTACGTTAACACAAACGGGTTGAAATGAGAATGGACCGATTGTCATTTGTAATGTACGAATTTAACATTGCGCTTCGCTGCGCCGAGATGTGGTGCAGGCCAAACTCTCGGAGGGCGGAGACGAGGGAGGTCCGATGAACCACCGAGGACAGGTTCAGCGTCTTTGCCGCAACTTCTTTACGCCACCGTCGCGAAACTGGTTGTGTCTTGGTCGTCATTGTCGCAGCGGGCGCAGGAGAATACGCCGCAAATTCATCGGCGGGCCCTTGGGCATGGAGGCGGCTCGAATCGTCACATCGTATTTGCGGTCTTTGACGAGGCTCACGCTGCCGACCGCTTCGTCCTGGTAGTACGACCACCCGGGATCAGCGCCGGTGCCGACGATTTTTCCGGTGAATTTCTGTCCGCCGATTGCGACCTCATATTCGCTGGGGCCGTTGCCGTGAACGCACGTGACGAATACAGTGTATTTGCCGGATGTCGGCGCGGTGAACGACCAACTGACTGCTGCCGACGGGTCGCGCCAGTAGGTAATGCAATCGACGTTCTCGACATAGACGAGGGTGCCACTGATTTTGCCATCGGCGGATTCGAGCGCGATGTCTCCTGGTTGCGGCAGGATGTTGGTGGCAACGTCGTCCTCGATTTGCCCGGCGGGCTCCTTGATGGTTCGAATCGACTCGCTCACCGCGCTCAAGAGTTCTACCGATGCCGGGCCGGGCGTTCCGTCCTGGTAGGTTTCCAGGTTGATCATCGGAACGATGCGCCGAGCGACGCAACCGCGCATGAACCGGGTCAGCCGTTCCTTTGAATAGATGGGCGGCGGGATTGCCTTGTCGGCCTCCAAGTGGCACCAGTTTCCGGGTTCAAGCATCCAAGTAAGCGCGGCCTGCAGACCGCTCTGTGGTCCGCCCGTGAATCGGCCGGAACCGCCATTGGGAAGGAACTCTTTGCCGATGAACTCCGTAAAGTCGGTTTCTCCACAAGAAAAATCCTGATAATCGGTTGCCTTGGGCCAGATCCAGGCATTATAGCCGACAATCCGTGCGGGGTTTCCAGCCTTGGCCGCGCGCGTCATCTTTTCCCAAGGTGCGTTATAGGGGTAATAGCTTCCCATGCCATCGTCAAACCACCATCCGGCCAACTTCGATCCGTAGCGTTCTCCGATGAAAGAGATGATCCGGCACCAAAGGTTGAAATACTCAGACTTATCCTGCTCACCATCATACTTGAGCTTGGACCACCAAGGGTCGTCATCGTGGCCGGGATGATAGTAGAGTATCAACTTTAACCCTCGCTTAGCGAGGGCATCGGAAAGGTCGGCAACAAGATCACGTTGTGAGGTCCGCCCGGGCAGAATTTCATCGATCGCCTTGATGGGCGCGGGAAAGTAATAGTCTGCCCAACTCGTCGTCAAGACCACGAACCCGGCGCCGATCCGCTGGACCATGGCGGCGAAAGATTCGACATCAAAATCTTTGACCGCCTCGGCATACGGTTTCGGCGATCCGTGCCGCGGCTTGGATCGAGCGGTCCAGTGGGTCATAATCCCGTATTTTGTCTGCACCATCCACTCTGTGCTGGCGCGAAGCGATTTAGCCGTTTTCTCGATTGACGTTTTGACTTCGGGGCGAACTAACTCAATGGACAGCAACGCCAACTTGGCCTTGGGCGGTAATTTGGTTGCTTGCATCGTGAGCGTACTCCGCCCCGCTGGGAGATGAAGCGTACCCTCGAAAGCGTGCCGATTCCAGAATCGTTCCCGCTTGATCAAATGCGTAAGTTTGCTGTTGCCATCGGTAAGCTCGATTTCACACGGATCCCCGGCGCGGGTGTCGTCCTTGAGGATCAACTCGACCGTGTAATCGCCCGCCTTCGGGCATTCCACGCTCCAATCAAAGCGGTCGCTGGTCTGACTCCAGTTCTCCACCCAGAACCGCTTCCACTCCGGGCCTGGATTCCATTCCCTGAGTCCACCGGTGAGCACCGCGCCGCTACCCATGATGACCGTCACCTTCTCCGGATCAATGTGGCAGATTTTTGGCGCACGGTTTTTCGGCGCATCCTGGCCGAACGCGGGCGTCCCCAGCATCGCTATGATGGCGGCGGCGCTCCAGAGAATCGAGCGGGCAAGCGTTGTACTTGTTGTAGTTGGAAGTGATCTTTTCAGAACGTTCATAGGTCTTTGAGGGTTGCTACAGGTCATCTTGGCTTTCGCGTCAGTGCCCGCCGCCGGTGTTTAGGCCGCGGATTCCTTCGCTCTTGCTAAGCTTTGACCATGAGAAGCCGTAAAACGCCACAAACGCGAAGCACACCAGCGGCACAATGAACGCGCGGGACATGCCATGATGATCTCCGACCGCGCCCATCAACT
>CAZNOE010000236.1:372-8385 GCA_964574525.1 uncultured Bifidobacteriaceae bacterium | reverse complement strand
CGCAGAAACGGTCATCGGCTCGCATAACTTTCTCATGCAGCACAGTCACGTGGCGCACAATTGTCTGATCGGCGACCACGTGATCCTGGCGGGCGGCGCGTTACTGGCCGGGCATGTGACGGTGCATGATCGCGCCTTCATCTCCGGCAACTGTCTGGTGCACCAGTTCACGCGCGTGGGCACGCTGTCCCTGATGCAGGGTGGGTCGGCCATCAGCAAGGACCTGCCGCCCTTCACAGTGGCGCTGCGCTGGAACGAGATTTGCGGATTGAACAGCGTGGGCTTGCGGCGCGCGGGCTTCACCGCCGGGCAACGGCTCGAACTGAAACAGCTTTATCACGCGCTGTTTCGGAGCGGACATAACTTGCGAGGCGCGGTGGTCGCGGCGCGCGAAAAATTCCCGGGTGCGGCGGCCCAGACGCTCCTCGACTTTGTGGCCGACGCCAAACGCGGCGTGTGCGCCGATGTGAGCCGCGCCGAAATGGTGACGAGTGACGAGTGACAGATGGAAAGGAGAACGCGCGCCGGCCGGTTGCGTTCCAGTGTCACCTGTCACGTGGTAACGAACGCAGCAAACTTGGGCTTTGACTGGCAGGGGCCTTTGCGGTACCGTGAAACACCGAAGATGGGTGTTCGCAGTTTCAAATTTGCATGGATCGTTGGCGGCTTGGGCCTGAGCACGCTCCTGTCGGTTCACAGCCAGCAACCACCGCCCCGGCGTGCCCAGCCGATCATCTTCCCGGAAGGCCGGCAAGAGACGGTCACTTCAAATCTGAACGACATCGTCACGCAGAAGGGGACACTCCCGCGTTTGGGAGAATTCAAAAAGCCTTCAGACATTACTGATGGGGGGGATCCGGGCGCAAATATCATCTCGCCCTTGCGCCAGTTGCCGGCGCCCAACCTGAGCAGCAAGCACCTCAAGGAATTGATCGAAAAGCGCGAAAAGCGGAATGACCGCGCCTATCAGACGCCCGAAAGCCAGGTAAAGGGACTGACGCCAGAAGAGATGTTCAAAATACCGGACTTGGGACCCGACGGTCGGGAAAAGAAAAAGACGAGGGACATGGAGCGCTATTATCAGGGGCTGGAGCGGGAACAGGCCGGCAGCAACACAAACCAGATGAAGGGCGATGAGCTGTTCGACGGGCAAAAACAGGATGACGGCAGAGGCGACTCGACCTTCGCTGGCACGCAACCCACGCCGAATGCGGGCGTCATCACAACGGTCCCGGCATTAAAACCGCTGTTCGGGGGCGATTCCATCAGCGCGTTTACTCCTGACGTGAACAAGCCCCAGAGTTGGTCTGAAAGTCCTGGTTTTGCGAACGTCGAACCGCCCGAAGTCACGCGTGCCCGTGAGACCCGCTTGCAGAACTACAAACAGTTGCTGGACTTCGGCGCGCTGGCGCCACCCGCAGCCAGCGGCACGGCGAATCCATTCAACAGCACGCCCGTAGTTCCAGGCTTCGACCCTTCACGAACTTTGGACTCGCTGCCCGGCGCGACGCCGCCCAGTTCGCTAGGCTTGCCGAGGACGACTGTGGGCGCACCGCTGGGTCTCGGCGGCAATCAGCAAATCGTGACCCCTCCTCCGGCGACTCGGCTGCCCCCGCCGCGGCCGGTATTTGAAGTGCCCAAACGCCAGTTCTGAGCCGGAACCATTCAGTTGCCGACCGCGTAGAAGCGACGCCGCGTCGCCGGGACCCTTGGGTGCAAACCAAACGGTGATCCGAAGCCGAGCGACGAGGGCGTCGCATTCACCCTACGGCGACGAGGCGTCGCCGTAGGGCCGCAACTGCATCGTTCCGCCTGAGCGCGTCCCGCAGCGCAGGGTCAATCCCATCGCATCACTGGAACGTTCGTTCCCGCCGCAAGAGTCGTCTGCGGTGGAACTGCCACCAGGCCGTTGGCCAGCGCGAGCGAACGCAACGCGTGCGAGGCCTGCACGCCGGCGGAAAAAACTCTCCCGGTCAGGTCCACGCGGACGCGCAGATAATGGCGGCGCCCAGACGGGTTGGCCAGAGCGTCGGCCAGCACGCCGGGATAAGCGGGCAAAACAACCTCCTCGGCTCCCTGCCAGCGCAGCAGCGCCGGTCGCACCAGAAGCAAAAATGTCACGAAGGCGGAAACCGGATTGCCGGGCAGGCCGAACAGAAACTTTCCCCGGCAGCGACCAAAGACGAAAGGTTTGCCGGGGCGGATGGCTACTTTCCAAAACTGAAGTTCGCCGCCCAGTTGTTCGAACGCCGCCTTCACGAAGTCCATTTCGCCCACCGACACGCCGCCGGAGGTCACCACCGCGTCACACTCGTTGAAGGCCTGGTCCAACGCGCGGTGTGTCGCGGCGAGTGTGTCGGGAACGAGAGGAAAAGTTTTCGCAACACCGTTGGCGCGGCGCACGAGCGCTGCCAGGGCGACGCGGTTGCTTTCGTAAATTTGACCTGGCCCCAATGTCTGACCAGCTTCCCGGAGTTCCGAGCCGGTGGCGACCAGACCGACGAGCGGGCGCTTGGCCACTGAAATCTCCCTGACGCCTGACGCAGCGAAGAGGCTGATCCGACCAGCGGTCAAAATCTCGCCCCTCTGGGCCAGCACCGTGCCGCGCGACACATCAGTCCCGCGCCGCCGGACGTTTTCCCACGGTTTCACGGTGTCGCAGATCAAAACCTCGTCCGGATTGGCGGGGTCAACGCGCGTGCCCTCCTGCATCACGACCGCGTCGGCACCGCGCGGCAGGGGTGAGCCGGTAAAGAGGCGAACGCACTCGTCGCGGGAAATCTCGCCCGCGAACGTTTCACCCGCCGCAACTTTGCCGCGCAGCCGCAGACGGACAGGCAAGTCAGGCTTCGCCGTCTCCACGTCCCCCGCGCGCACGGCGTAACCATCCATCGCCGAGTTGTCGAAACCGGGCAGGTCAAGGGCCGCGACTACGCGCTCCGCCAAAACGCGCTCGTGGCCGTCGTTGAGCAGGACGTGCTCACGCTCCGGAGCGGGGATCACCGCGAGAATTCGCTGCAGAGCTTCTTCGAGTTCGAGCATGCGAAGGTGTTAAACAGGAAAGGCGGATTTGGAAATCAATAAAATCGTTGAAGGGTCGAAAGAGTTGAAGCGTTGAGACGGCCAGCATCTCCGTGACGACGCTTTGACGTGTCACCGATGCAACCCCAAAACTCAGTGCGCCGCAGTCAGCAGAAGCACCTGTTCCAACGTGGAGACTCCGTCGCGCACCCGGTCCAAAGCCACCATGCGGAGCGTCCGCATCCCCTGGCCGACGGCCACTTTGCCCATCTCGCGGGTGTTGGCGCGGGCGATGATCAGTTTGCGGATTTCGTCGGTGATGGTCATCGCTTCAATGATTGCCATCCGGCCGGCATAACCGGAGTTTTTGCACCGCTCACAGCCGCGGCCGCGATAAAGCGTGACCCCGTCAAAGATGCTCGGATCAATGTTCAAATCCTGGTACATCTTGTCCGGATAGGTGAGCGGTTCTTTGCAGTGCGAACAGATGCGCCGCATCAAGCGTTGCGCGCACGATAGAATCACGGACGATGAAATCAAAAATGGGGCAATACCCATATCGTCAAGGCGCGCGATGGCGCCAGGCGCGTCGTTACAATGCATCGTGCTCAACACCTGATGGCCGGTAAGCGCCGCTTCGATGGCGATTTCGGCAGTTTCCGTGTCGCGGATTTCGCCAATCATGATGATGTCCGGGTCCTGACGCAGGATGGAGCGCAGCGCGTTGGCGAACGAAAGGCCGATTTCCTTTTTAACAGGTACTTGATTGATGCCAGGAAGTTGGAATTCGACAGGGTCCTCGACGGTGATGATGTTGTAGATGGGGTTGTTTAGCTCGTTGAGCGCGGAGTAAAGCGTGGTCGTTTTACCGGAGCCGGTGGGGCCGGTGACCAAAATCAACCCGTGCGGAGCGTCCACCGCGGCCTTGAACTGTTGGAACGTATCGCCGTCCAGGCCCAGCTTGTCAATGCTGGCCGAGAGGTTCGATTTGTCGAGCACGCGCAGGACGATTTTCTCCCCATGGACGGTCGGCATGATGGACACGCGCAAATCGTAGTCCTTGCCGCCCACGCGCACGCGCATGCGCCCGTCCTGGGGCAGTCGGCGTTCGGCGATGTCCAGACTGCTCATGATCTTGAACCGGGATGCCAGCGCCAGTTGCATTTGCTTGGGCGGCGGCGTTGCGTCCGCGAGCACGCCGTCCACGCGGTAACGCAGGCGCAGCACCTTCTCGTAAGGCTCAATATGCACGTCGCTGGCGCGGTCTTTGATGGCCTGGACCAAAATGATATTGGCGAGTTTAATGACGGGCGCTTCGCCGCTGGAGGCCGCCAACTGGTCGAGGTTGACCTCTTCGGAAACTTCCCTGACGGTTTCGACATCATCGCCCTCCTCCTCCTTCTCCTTCTCCTCCTGCCCCTTTTTCTGCGCATCCTGGATAATTTCCTCCATGCTGCCGCTTTTGGCGGATTGCAGATTGTTGAGCTTGTCGATGATGGACTTTTCGGAGGCGATCATCGGCGCAATCTCGAGCCGGGTGATGCGCTTGACGTCGTCAATGGCCAGGACGTTCAACGGGTCGGCCATCGCGAGGAACAGTTTCTTCTCAAGGCGGGAAACGGGAACGACCTTGTAATCTTGCGCCACTTCGCGGGGCAACAAATCGGCTACCTCGGGGGGGATGCTGATGCGGGCAAGATTGATCGGCGGAACATTGAGCACGCGCCCCACCGACACGGTCATGTCCTGCTCGCTGACGTAGGCTCGTTCGAGAACGAGCTTGATGAACCGGGTGCCTTCCTTTTTCTGGCGGTCCATCAACTCCTCGACCTGCTTGGCCGTCAGCAGACCGTCTTCGACCAGCGCGTCGGCGATGCGTTCGCCAAATGATTTTACGGGTGGCATGGCTTAGCGAAAAACCTTGCGGAGGTATTTGACCAGGTCCGCGGGCGGCACGAGGTACCAGAGCAGCCGGTTGGCGCTCGCTTCGGCGAGTTCCTTGGCCGCCTGCTGGTTGAACGGATTGGCGGTGGCGACCAACACCAGCTTGCTCATCGTGTCAAAGGGCAACACACACCAGCGTCGGCACGTGTCCGCCGGGAATGTGCGCGCCAGATCCATGTCTAAGTCGTACTTGTCCAGCGGCAAGTAAGGCACGCGCGTCCGGTCGGTCAGGAGTTTTAGCGACGTTTCCGCCGGCAAAATACCCTTGTCCGCCAGCACCTGAATGAAAGGCTCGGAGACTCCGTTCGGTGAAAACGAAAGATCGGGAGTGTTCCAACAAAGGTCGAAATCGCCGACGGTGATGATCTTACCCTCGACGAAAACCTTGAGCATCGCCTTGCGCCCATCATCAACATCCGCGGGAGCCGGTTTGCCCGGCTTTTTCTTCCCCATTCCGGCGTCGGGAGGTCTGACGATGGCCGCGGGTTCCGCCAGCATGGGACGGGCAGCAAAGTTGTTGGCTTTGCGCTCGATCTCTTGCAGCGCCGCCTGCACGTCCGCGTCGTCCGGGTAGCGCTGCAGAATGGTCTCGTACTCGAGAATGGCTGAGGAAAGCTGCCCCATCTGCACATAGGCTTCTGCAATCCGCTTGGAGGTGCTGATGACTTCTTTTTCGCGGCCGAGTTTGCTATAAGCCTCCTTCAGGATTTCCAGCGACTGATAGTCGTGGGCCTGCGATTGAGTGATGACTTCAAACATCTCAATCGTTTGCGCTAACTGAGCTGCTTCGCTTGGGCTTAAAGTACTTGCCATGATCAATTTCAGCGCCCGGTTGATACCGTAAATGCGTGAACGACGTGCCGGGACGGTTTTCAACCAGCAATCTGCCGGCCACTTTAACTGGGCACACTCCCCAACGCAATCTTGGTTTCGGTGCGGACGATCTTCCCACGATAAGGACACCGCTGTCCACTTCTTGCGCCTGGCGCCGGGCCTCTGCATCTTGTCGAGCAGAACACCGCGAGCGGCGGCCACGACAATGCCTCCACACTTTATTGCTGATGAACTCGTCCGCGCGGCCCGACAACTCCGCTCCGCCGTCGGCGACTTGAAATTCAGCGCGCCCGTGGCCTGCGTTTACAACCCTCTCAATTACGCGTGGCCCGCGCACGCAACCTACCTGCGCCGCTTTGGCAACAGCCGCAAGCGCGTCGTCTTCCTCGGCATGAATCCCGGGCCGTTCGGCATGACGCAGACCGGCGTTCCCTTCGGTCAAGTCGCCGCCGTGCGTGATTGGCTCGGCATCAACGCGCGTATCGGCAAACCGGCGCACGAACATCCTCGACGGCCTGTCGAAGGCTTCGCCTGCCAGCGCTCCGAAGTCAGCGGCCTGCGCTTGTGGGGGCTTTTCGCCGACCGCTTCGGCACCGCGGAAAGATTTTTTCAAGCGCACTTCGTCGCCAATTATTGTCTGCTCGCATTTCTGGAGGAATCGGGACGCAATCTGACGCCTGATAAATTGCCGGCGCGTGCGGTGGCGCAGCTTTACACCGCGTGCGATTGGCATCTGCGCCGGGTCATCGAAGTGTTGCAGCCTGAATGGGTGATCGGCATTGGCGACTTCGCGGAAAAGCGGGCAAAACTTGTGTTCGCGAACTCATCCTTGAAAGTCGGCAAAATCCTTCATCCCAGCCCGGCGAGTCCGGCGGCAAACAAGGATTGGGCCGGTAAAGTCACGCGCCAATTGCAAAACCTGGGCGTGTGGGAGGCGAACCGTCTCCGGCGACAATGAGGACTGATGCGCTGGGCAACACCTTGCGCGGCTCACATCTCCAGTTTCACGTCCATCGTGATGTTCGCTTTGAGCAGGCGCGAGATGGGACAACCGGCCTTCGCTCCGTTCGCGATTTCAAGCAACCTGGCTTTGTCCGCGCCGGGAACCTTTGCCGTCACGTCGAGATGCGATTGCGTCACCGTAAAACCGGCGTCGGTCTTCTCCAGCGTGATGGTTGCCGTGGTGTGGATGGACTCGGGCGTGATGCCGGCCTTGCCCAGTTCCGCCGAGAACGCCATCGAGAAACAGCCCGCGTGGGCCGCCGCGATGAGTTCCTCGGGATTTGTGCCGACGCCGTTCTCGAAGCGCGTGCTGAAGGAGTATTGCGTTTCCTTGAGCACACCGCTCTCGGTGGAGATCGCGCCCGTGCCGTCCTTCAAACCGCCACGCCAGATGGCTGATGCTTCGCGTTTCATGTTTATGATTTGTGTTTGGTCTGAGTGTGAATTCGCTCAAGGCGGAAAAACTAACGGCAGTTCGTTCCAATCTCAAGCGCGGCAACCGCCTTCGGTTTCACTCAGGGCTTTCCAGCACGATATACTCGCCAGCAGAAATGCGTTCGGCCGCCAGTTTGATTTTGCCGAGGTGTTTTTCCAGCGTGGGCCGATGATTGGTCCAGAGTTCGAGAATGGCCAGCCTGCGGCCCTTCAGGTTTTGCTGATAACGGAGGTTCTTGTCCGCGACAATGAAAAGCTCGAAGCCGTCCTGCTCCGCCCGCTGAAGAAGTTCGCCGTTGCTGATGCCGCTCCAGCCCATCATTTGCGCGGTGGAAACGTCATGGCCGACCAGTGCGTTACGAACCTGAACGGGCACGCACTCGTCGAGCAGAACCTTCATGCCGCAAGTTCCAGCTCAATCCGCTGTTGCCCGTAGCGCAGCACTGCCACGACTTGCTCGCGGGTGACGGACGGAAAGGTTTCGAGGTAGTAATCCAGCGTCTGGCCGTCCGCGAGGTATTCAAACAACGTCTCCACCGGCAACCGTGTGCCACGGAACACCGGTTTGCCGCCGAGGATTCCCGGGTCGCTTATCACCAATCCGCCAGCGGCTTGATGAATTTCCGCGGTTGTATTCATGGCAGAACATTAACTCAAATGCGCACGCAGGCCAAGCAGCGTTTCAGTTTGAGCCTCCTCACGTCGGCTGCTACGGAGTTTTGGCAAACGTCTCCGCCAGTGCCACGGCTTTGAGCATGGCTTTGCTCTTGTTCACCG
>CAZNOE010000236.1:0-362 GCA_964574525.1 uncultured Bifidobacteriaceae bacterium | reverse complement strand
GCGACCGGTCCCGCTCAGGTCACGCTTTCGTGGGCACCGCCGGCTCCTGGCTTTGCGTTGCAGGAGACGTTGAGCCTCTCGTCGCCCGGCTGGAGCAATTCCCCCAGCGGCCAGACCAATCCCATCACGCTTCCAGTCACCGGGCAGACCAAGTTTTTCCGCTTGTCCAAGCCGTGACCGCCCATCGTAGCGGCCGAGGTAACGAGGCTCATTTCAAAATTTGGAAAGCGGATAGAAGTCAGAGCCTCCTCACGTCGGCTGCTACGGCATTTTCGCAAACGTCTCCGCCAGCGCCACGGCTTTGAGCATGGCTTTGCTCTTGTTCACCGTTTCCTGAAATTCCGCTTCCGGTTCGGAGTCGT
>CAZNOE010000235.1:6367-8413 GCA_964574525.1 uncultured Bifidobacteriaceae bacterium | reverse complement strand
GTCTTTTTCTTGCCGTCAACTTCCAGCGTCACGTTCAGTCCGTATTTGACGAGGATATTTTTGAGCTTGGGGTCGGTGTCCGAACCTTTGGCGATGCGTTTGGCCAACTGATCCAGCACGCCTTCGAGTTTCTGCGCTTGGCTGATGGCAGCGCGGTCGCGATCCAGCGCCTGGCCGAGCCGGTTGTTGGCCCGCACGAAAAAGAAATGCCCGAGAAGCAAGGCAGCCAAAACGAGACTGACCACGTTAAGGGCCCAAAATTGGAGCTTGTTCATAGGGGCGGTAGTAGAGAGGCGGGGGCGGCTTGATGTCAATTTATTCTACGCGGTTATTGTGCCGGCATCAGGATCAAGGTGGAACAATTCAGAGGACCGGACGAATAAGCTCCAGCTCTTCCTCGCGCAAACGTTCGGAGGGGATGCTGACCACGTGTTCGCGCGCTTCCTTGTCTTTGCCGTTCGCTGCCAACACCGCGGCATAAACGGCTCGATTACCAGGAAGGGCCCTTCGCCAGTCATACTGCCGGCCCTCATACACGCGCAGGGCGGCGGCATGATCCTTCAAACGCAAGAAAGCCAATGCGAGCGTCGTCCGGTAGGGCAGGCTATCGGGAAACTGGCCCACAAGTTCTTCCGCCGCCTGCCGCGATTCGGGCAGCTTTGTCGCGAGGAGCAAGTTGAGATAAGCAGAATCATTGCGCAGGGCGGGGTCCTTCGGCCAACGATTGAGCATCTCGCCCAGAAGATCGCGCAACTCGACCGTTGTTCCGATTTTTACGGTCAGTTCTTCCAAGGTACGGTAAGCCGGGCGGACATCTTCGACGCAGGCGATCAGCGAGCGAAGGGCTTTTTTGGCCTGGTCGAATTCGCCGCATTTTTCGGCGTAGATCGCCAGCCACGTGAGTTGCTCGGGATTGCGTTCCGCGGACCGCAGGGCGCGATTCCAGTGCAGGGCGGCGGACGGCGCGTTGTTCAACTTCATGGCGGCGCGCGCCCGGAACGTCTCGAAATGGACCGGCTCCAAAGGCGCCGGTTTGGTGTCCAGAATCTTGTCCAGTTCTTCCCATCGGCCCAGGGATGCGAGCGCATCCATGTGCGGCAGAAAAAGCTCCTTGCGCTTGAGCGCGGCTTCCAGCGGCACCGCATTGAGGGTCCGCTGGAATTCCTCGTGCTGATTCAACCAGACGGCAAACCGGCTCAGATTTTCGAATCCGGAATTTTTATAGCCGGCCACGGCTTGATCCAGGATCTCCGCGCGGCGCCCGGGTTCCAAACGAACCTGCTGATCGAGCATGAGGAGTTGCTCGCTGAATCCGCTCGACGGGTGTTGTTTCAACAACGTGATCAGCTCACGCCGCTGCCCGGGAGACAGGTCTTTCTGCCGCGCCAGGAAACCCAGCGCTTCCAGGCCGATGTGGCTGTTGTCGCGGGCCAGCGCCCAGACATTTTCCCGCGCTTCCGACCGTTTCCCGGCGTCGGAAGAATCAAACAACAAGCTCGAAAGAAAAACCTGATATTGCTTGTTGGTGGGATCGTGCAATTGGGCGCGCGTGGCGTAGGTGACCGTCTGGGAGTAATCGCCGAGCGCAGCGAAGAGTTGCGAGGCCAGCCAAAGATTTGCGGCCTGATTCGGCCCTGCGGCAAGGAGCTTCCGCAATTCCTCGGTGGCCGGGCCCAGTGCGCCGGTGCGAATCGCCAGTTCGACGCAGGTGCGTCGCTCCGCCTCGGTGGCCTGTCCCGTGAGGATGAGTTGTTGCCAGAATTGCACCGCGGCCCCGTTGGTGGAGGCGGTCAACGCTTTGGCCATGGCGCGGATCGCGGCGGGCGCGGTCGGCCGCAATAGAAACGCCGCATGCGCTTTCTCGAACGCCTGCTTCCCCTGGTTTTCAGCCATCAGTTTTTCGGCCTGCGCCGCGAGCCGCTTGGCCCGCCAATTGGTGAACACGCGATAAAGCGGTCGCCCGCCAAAGGCGCCGCCCGTGAGCAGCGCGACGACGACGAGCGAGATGACGGCGATGCGCCTAAGCTTCGCCTTTCGCTCCGCATC
>CAZNOE010000235.1:0-6267 GCA_964574525.1 uncultured Bifidobacteriaceae bacterium | reverse complement strand
CAGCTTGGCGCTTCCGCAACGAAGCGGCCAACCGCTCTTGCAACTATGCACGCGACAATCGCCGGGCGCACGGGTAACATCACTCCGATTTGAATGAAGCAGACTGTCGAAATCAGCGTGATCGTGCCGGTGCTGAATGAAGAGGGCAATGTGCGCTTGCTCTGGGACCGGCTGGCGCGGGTGCTATCAGCCATGACCGGCGACTTCGAGGTGATATTCGTGGACGACGGCAGTCAGGATCGGACGTTTTCCATTGTGAAGGGGCTGCACGAGAAAGAGCCGCGCGTTCGCGGCGTTGCCTTTTCGAGAAACTTCGGACATCAGATCGCCCTGTTGGCCGGTCTGCGGGAAGCCCGTGGCGAAGTGGTGGTGACGATGGACGGAGATCTGCAACATCCCCCGGAGTTGATCCCCGAACTATACCGGACGCACCAGGAGGGCTATGACATCGTAAACACCCGTCGGATAGACGAAGCGAGCGCCAGCAGCTTTAAGAAGGGTAGTTCGCAGCATTTCTACCGCTTGATCAATCATTTGTCGGATATCCGCATCGAGCCCGCCTCCGCTGATTTCCGGCTCATGAGCCGCGCCACAGTCAACGCCTTCCTCGATATCCCCGAGCGCGACCGCTTCACTCGCGGCCTGGTCAGTTGGATGGGGTTCCGCCAGGCGGTGGTGGAGTATCAGGCTGAACCCCGCGCGTCCGGCGAAACCAAGTATAGCCTGCAAAAGATGATCCAGTTTGCGTTGAATGGCATCACGTCGTTCTCTGCGCGGCCGCTGCGAATTTCATTTTACACCGGTTGCTTGATCTCACTCGCTGGACTGCTGTATGCGGTTTACGCCGTCGTGCAATTCTTTGTCGGCAACACGATTCCCGGTTGGACTTCGATTCTCGTGACCCTGCTGATCATCGGGGGCGTGATTCTGATCAACCTCGGCATCGTCGGCGAATACATCGCGCGGATTTTCAATGAAGTCAAAGCGCGCCCGTTGTACTTCATTCGCGAACAGACCGGTTCTGAGCCGGGACCGCGCGACCGCACGTGCCATGAACAAAACGAAGCGAAGCCTTCCTGAAAAAGCGAACGTCGCGCGACCGAATACATCGCCTGCGGCTCCCGGATTGGCGCGGAACCAAATGGTTTGGCTTGGAATTGTCCTGGTGGCGGCCGTTCTCGCGTACCTGCCTATGTTCAAAGCGAGCTTCCTCAACTTCGACGATGAGATTTACATTACTGAAAACCCACTGATTCGAAACCTCGACCGGGACAATCTCAAAGCGCTCTTTTCCACGATTTATCAGAACCAATACGCACCGGTGGCCATGCTCATCATGGCCCTTGAGTTCAAAGTCTTTGGTGCCTCGCCCCAGGCGTTGAAGGCCGTCAGCCTTGTGGTGCACCTCGCCAACACCCTGCTCGTCTTTCAACTTATCCGGCAACTGTTCAGACGTTTTGATTATGCGATTGTCACCGCAGGACTCTTTGCCCTGCATCCACTCCAAGTCGAGTCCGTGGCGTGGCTCACGGCTTCCATGAAGATTGGCGCCTATTCGTTGTTTTTCCTCGGCTCATTGGTGGCCTACGTTCAATATTTGAACCGCAAAACCCCGGGCTGGTTCGTGTTCTCGTTGGTGCTGTTTCTGTGGTCGTGCTTATCCAAGGAGCAGGCCATTGTCCTGCCGGCGGCGCTGCTCGCGATTGATTATGTGCGTGAGCGGCCTCTGCTCAGCCGTACGGTAATCCTGGAGAAAGTTCCGTTCGTTGTGCTGGCTTTGGCCTTCGCCATCGTCACGCTGACCCTGACAAACAAACCGCAAAATGAAGACGTGGTGGTGTCCTACAGTTTGATGGAAAGGCTGGTATTCGCTTCTTATTCGTCCGCTGCCTCCGTGCTCAAACTGATCCTGCCCATCCATCTTTCCGCGTTCTACACTCATCCAGTCACGGGTTCAATTCCGGCATATTACTTTGCGACACCATTCCTCGCCATTTTGGTGGCCGGAGCCCTATTGATTTCTTTGAAGAAGGGAATACGAATCATCGTTTTCGGCATCGGCTTCTTTTTGGCGAATATTTTCCTGCCGTTCATGTCCCAACTGTTGTCCGCCCGCGACGTCATGATGGCTGACCGTTATGTGTATTTGTCGGCGATCGGTTTCTTCGTCATTGCGGCCTACGCACTGGGCGAGTGGACAAGGCGGCAACCTCAACTGCGCACGATGGTCTGGGCGGCATTACTTTCCTATGGCGCGGTTCTGACAGTGTTGACCTGCCAGCGAACACAGGTTTGGGAGAATTCCATCACTTTATTCTCCGACGTTATCCAGAAAGAGCGTCGCACACCCGGTAGTTCGACTTCCTTTCTGGTGCTGGCCCACAACAATCGTGGTATCGCCCGTAAGCGATCCGGCGACCGCGAAGGGGCGCTGGCAGATTTTAATCAAGCCATCGCCATCAACCCAAACGACGCCAGGCCCTGGCTCAGCCGAGCCAACCTCCTTTTCGATGCCGGACAGTTCGAGGCGGCCATCCGAGACTACGAGAAGGTGTTACAATGGGACTCTAAAAACGCGAAAGCCTACTCGAGTCGTGGCGCCGCCCACGCTGCGCAAAATCGTTTTGAGCCGGCGCTCAAGGATCTAAATCGAGCCATCGAGTTGGATTCAATGCTCGCGGACGCTTTTGCAAACCGCGCGCAACTTTATGCCGAAATGAAGCGTTTTGCCGAGGCTCTCGCGGACTTAGACCGGTATCTCCAACTCAAGCCGGACGACGCGGACATAATCAATTCGCGCGCGGTGACGTTGGCGGACCTGAACCGCCTCGCCGAGGCGGAAGCGGAATTCAACCGCGCCATTCAGCTGAATCCCCGGATGGGCGCCTTCTACTTCAACCGATCCCGCCTTTACAAACGCACGGGTCGCAAGGCGCAGGCCCTGGAGGATGTTCAACGCGCTCAATCGCTGGGTGTGTCGGTGGACCGGCAGTACCTGGACAGCCTCCGTTAGATCAAGGAAATGAGTTTCCGCACACCGAGTCGCTGTCCGTGTTGTGAAGGCACCCAGTGGAACCGACGCTGGCCCGGGTTCGTCATTTGCCACGGTTGCGGCGTTATGACAGTGGAAGCATCGTTCTCCACGGAACAACTCCGGAACTGTTACCAGGAGGATTACTTTCACGGGAGGGAGTATGTCGATTATCTGACGGACGCACCGGCGCAGAAAAAGACACTCGGTCGGCACCTCGAACTAGTCCGCCGTTTCGTGCCGCGCGGTGCCCGGTTGTTGGAAGCCGGCTGCGCGTATGGATTTTTTCTTGAACTGATTCAGGACGAATATCCGGGCTCCGTTGGCCTCGATATTTTTTCCGCCGGCGTAGCCCATGCAAAAAGCAGAGGCTTCGATGCCCGTGAAGGCAATTTGCTCGAAATGGAGATCGAGGAGCGTTTCGACGGGATTTGTTTGTGGGACACCATCGAGCACCTGCCACAGCCATTTGAATTTATCGAGCGCGCGAGCCAACTGTTGAAGCCGGGCGGTTATTGCTTTCTCACGACCGGCGATTTCGGCGCGTTGCTTCCGCGGCTGCAAGGGTTGAATTGGCGGCAGATTCATCCTCCGACGCACCTGTTTTACTTCACCCGTCCCTCGTTGCGTGCCCTTTGCCAGCGCGCAGGCCTCGAAGCAGTCCGATTCGGTACGGTGAGCGTTCATCGCCGGCTCGGCTCCGCTCTCGAGGCGCTGAGCCGTTTTCGGAAGGACACGATGGCTGGCCGTGTGGCGTCTGTGGCAACAAGATCGCTACCCAATCGGGTCCTCAATTCGTCCTTCGCGATCAACCTGGGCGACACACTTTATCTGGTTGCCAAAAAGCCGTCGCATCCAGTGAAGACAGCGGCCTCGTCATCCGAATCGGTCCCGCCTTTGCCACCGCACAAAGCGCAGGGCACAGGCGCTTCCGAACGCTTCGCAACAAACTTGTCGCCGCCTGCCCGGTTCGGGTATTCTTCCCGTCAGATGATTCGCTCCACTCAAACGCTCGCCGCAATTACGATTATGATGCCGTTGTTCTGCATCGGTGCGGAGGCCCAACGCGCACCAGCCTTCCAACCGAACTACGACGAATCCAAAGTTCCCAAATACACACTGCCGGACCCGCTCGTCATGGCGGATGGCCGCAAAGTCACCGACGCCAAAACGTGGCAGAAGAAAAGGCGCACGGAAATTCTCGAACTGTTTAAGACACACGTTTACGGACGCAGCCCTGGTCGGCCCGCGAAAATGGAGTTTGAGGTCACGTCGCTCGAGCGCAACGCGCTCGGCGGTTTGGCGACGCGCAAGGAAGCCTCCGTCTTCTTCACCGGAAAAAAAGATGGGCCGAAGATGGACATCCTCATTTACGTTCCCAACGACGCCAAGAAGCGCGTGCCGGTTTTTCTCGGCATGAATTTCGAAGGCAACCACACGATTCATTCCGACCCGGGAATCACGCTCGCGAAGCAATGGAAACGGTCATCACCCGGCGGGGCGGTGATCGAGAATCGAGCCAGTGCCGAATCCCGCGCTCAACAAGCCAGCCGCTGGCAGGTGGAAAAAATTCTGCGACGCGGCTATGCAGTCGCGACGGTTTTTTACGGCGATGTCGAACCGGATTTTGCGGAGGGCTGGAAGCTCGGCGTGCGCGGCGCGTTGAGCCGGGCGGGAACGAATACGGTTTTTGCCCCTGACGATTGGGGCGCGATCGGCGCGTGGGCCTGGGGGCTGAGCCGCGCGGTGGATTATCTGGAAACGGACAAGGACATTGACGCGAAGCGCGTCGCCGTGATCGGGCATTCGCGGCTTGGCAAAACGGCGCTCTGGGCCGGCGCGCAGGATGAACGCTTCGCCATCGTCATCTCCAACGACTCGGGTTGCGGCGGCGCGGCGCTGAGCATGCGGCAATTTGGCGAGACGGTTGAACGCATCAATACATCGTTCCCGCACTGGTTCTGTGGCAATTTCAAAAAGTACAATCTCAAGGAAGACAAACTGCCGGTGGACCAGCACGAGTTGATCGGGCTGGTGGCGCCGCGGCCGGTTTATGTCGCGAGCGCGGAAGAAGATCGCTGGGCCGACCCGCGCGGCGAATTTCTGTCCGCCAAAAATGCGGAGCCGGTCTATCGCCTATTCGGCAAGCGCGGGTTGGGAGTGGACGAGATGCCTTCCGTCAATCAGCCGGTGGGCGAGACGATTGGTTACCACATCCGCACCGGCAAGCACGACGTGACTGAATACGATTGGGAGCAGTATTTGAATTTCGCTGCGCGGCACTTTGGCAACTAAATGACAAATGACGAATGACGAATGGCCAAGCGGTGTCAAAACTCCATTCGACATTCGTCATTGCGAGAATGTCATCTTCGCGGTCAGAGTTTGGTATTGCGCCAGATTCGGCTGAAGATGCGGTGAAGCGAATGCGCTTCGCGCCAGATCTCGCGCGCTTCGGGCTTCAGACTTGGTTCGGCAACGGCGACCATCCGCAGAAAGAATTTGGTTTCACGTGCTTCCTTGCGGCACGTGCCGATGCGGTGTTTGAAATCAGGCCTCGAAACGCCGTCATCGGCTTCGCAGTAATTGGCGCCGACGCTCGTTCCCGCCCCCACGATCTGGTCAATCAGACGGTTGTTGACCGGACTCCAAGGAATCTTCTTGGCGAAAAGAATAATGGTCTCCCCAAAGCGGGCCGTCCGTTCTTCCAAATCGTAAACGAGCGGTGGCCCTTCATCGCGCAATACGAGCTCTTCATCCCCTGGAATAAAGCCCCAAAAAGCCAACTCCTCCACCGAACATTCTTCCAAGCGTTCTGTCATTCCATTCGTCATTTGTCATTCGTCATTTTTCCCTGTGCCAGATGTCGCCCTCGCCGTAGCTGAACCAGCGGCTCGTCGTGACCTTCAGTTGCGTGAAAAACTGCACGCCTTCCTTGCCTTGCATGTGGAGATCGCCGAAAAATGAATCGTTCCAGCCGTTGAACGGGAACCATGCCATCGAAGCCGGCACGCCGATGTTGATGCCGACCATGCCGCACTGGATGCGATGCTTGAACTCGCGCGCGGCCTTGCCATTGCGGGTGAAGATCGAAGCACCGTTGCCGAATGGCGATTTGTTCGCGAGTTCAATCGCCGCGTCCAGATCTTCCATGTGCATCACGTTGAGCACCGGGCCGAACACTTCTTCCTTCCCCACGGTCATGCCGGGCTGGACCTGGTCGAGAATCGTCGCGC
>CAZNOE010000234.1:0-8419 GCA_964574525.1 uncultured Bifidobacteriaceae bacterium | reverse complement strand
CGTGCGGCAGATGAGAAGCTGGCTGAAATCCGTCGTCCACGCGGAGAGAAAGCCCATCGCCGACCAGGCGAAGAGTACGCCCGGGTACAGCCAGCGCACACTCACGCGGTCGGCGATGAACCCGAAGAGCAGCGAGCCGGCGGCAAAGGCCCAGCCGAAGGCGAGTTCGAGGTCGCCGTATTGCTCCTTCGACAATTTGAACTCGTTGACGATGCGAACCGCCGCATTCGCCAGCGTCTGGCGGTCCATGTAGTTGATGGTCGTGGCGAGCAGCAACAGGCCGCAAACCCACCACTTCCAGGCGCCGACGCGAGATTCGGGCGCGGCGCTCATGCTGAGGGTGAAGTGGGATGGACGGCAAAACCAAAAGTCGGGCAGGCGATCCTCCCTCTCCCCCGCGGAGGGGGAGAGGGTTGGGGTGAGGGGGAACAGTGCTGCCATTGACAAGCTCCTTGTTCGTCACATTCACCTGACCCCTCACCCTGCCCCTCTCCCCTTTCGAAGGGGAGAGGGAACACCGCTTGGTGCGCGAGTAGTATCATGGGAAATAGAGCGGGATTTTGGCAATGCGACTCCCGGCGATCATCTCCTGAACGTAAACGGTCACCCGTTCCACGATGCGTTTGATGATCTCCGCCCCTTGTTCCGCCGTGGCCAACGACGGTTTTTTGTCCGCCTGATTCGTCCACATTTTCCTGCGAACGTTCCCGGGAAAGGCGGCGAGCGCAAAGGCCGTTTCAAATTCCTGCGCGTGGCCGGGCAGGTCGCTCGGAAGTTGGTGACCACTCTTGAGCAATTCCTTGGCGTCCGCTTCGGTGAGCACGTCCCAGTAGGAAAGAAAATGGAGGTTGACCTGATTCATCCGCAGAAACTGCTCCCACGTTCCTTTCACGGGCGCCGTGTTGCCACCATGGCCATTGAGGACCAGAACGTTCTTGAATCCCGCGCGCACCACGCTGTCAATCAAGTCGGCCAGCACGGCCAGAAACGTCCCGGGTCGCAGCGACAACGTCCCCGGATGGCGCATGTGATGTTCGCTGACGCCGGCCATCAATCCTTCCGTCACCAGTACGTGCG
This sequence comes from uncultured Bifidobacteriaceae bacterium, assembly GCA_964574525.1. Lineage (GTDB taxonomy): Bacteria > Verrucomicrobiota > Verrucomicrobiia > Limisphaerales > JADLHS01 > WYBW01. Next base: position 7,342 of record CAZNOE010000234.1, on the reverse strand, counting down.
GATGCAATCGTTCAGCCACGGCAACGGCGACGTGACATACGCTGCGCCAATCGTGTTCCATGGCGAGATGTTCGAGGTGTTGCTCAATGGCGGCCACGGGAATGATGCACGCCTTCAGTTCGCCGGACTGCATTCGCTCGCGGAACTCGCGTCGGGTGTGCTTGCGTTGCAAAACTTCCGGGCCTACGCCGCGCCGAAGCGGGTCCGGAGGCGTCGGCGAGTGCGGCTTCGGCCGCGCAGGCGGGTTGCTCATGGCTTTCTCCACAGCTCAATGCCCTTCGGCTCCGGGATGTCTTCGGTGATGATCCTCCAGCTCGCACCCATCTCGCGCATCTTGCGGTAATCGCGCGGGGCGTAAGTGATGTTCAACTGCGGTGTGTCCATCGGCTTGCCGCCTTGAAAGCGCGATTCCATTTCCGCATCCAGAATCCCGGTCACGAGCAACGTCCGCTCGACCGGATACGGCGCGCGCCGCTCGCGAAAGTGTGTTTGAATGGCGTGCGATAACGCTTTGAAGAGATTTCGGTTGTTCCACGGACCGACGTAAAAGCTCGTCGCGCGCGGCTGCTGTTCGCTGTCGAGCTTACAGGCAAAATGCCATTTGATGCCGCCACCTGTCGCCGCGGCCAGCACCATGGCGCGCAATCCGTCGCGGTAATTGACTAGAATGCCGTGCGAAACAAACGGCGCGTTGGTATCACCTTGCCTGGGCGGACGGATCAACTCTTTCGCCGGACGGCGTCCCGAATTTGGCTCGGCGTCCAACGCAACTTGCGCCAGGGGTGGCGACCACAGTCCATCATCTGCCGCTTTCCAAAGCGCATCGCCCTGGAGAAATTGCACGCGCGCGACGCCAGTCTCCCCGCCGCGACGAGCTTCGATCATCGCCTGAAGCACTTCGAGACCGTGGAAGTCGTAGGATTCAACGCCGCCGCCATGAATGGAAACGGCCTCCGTAATCTTCGCGTGCGCGGGCAATTCCAAAGGCGGACGGCGTTGCGCCAGCGGCACGGAACTGCCGGCCATAAACGGAATTTTCAGTTCGCGCGCGGTGTCATACATTTCTTTCGCCCAGTCCCAGCGATACGACAAATGCTTGTCGCTGAAAACCGGCACCGCCTTTCCGCTCCGGCGAAACACCGCCACGATCTCATCAAAGAAACGTTTGCGGGGATACTCATTCTGTCCTTTTTCGTTGACCGGATATTCTCCATGCTCGCCGATCGAGAGCACGGCATCCACCGCCAGTTTGCCGCCGCCGAGGCAAAGCGCATCAGCGATGGTTTTGTAGATTGGAATCTTATACTTCGCGGCAAACGAGCGGCCTAATTCACCATCTGGAAACTGATCCGCATACAGGCTGACCACGTCCATACCGGGAGAAACCCATTCGCCGTTGAACAGATAAGGCTCGACGAAATTCTCCAGAATAACGTGCGCGTGGCTGCGATAGGTGAACGCCGTGACCACTGCGCCAACTTTCAAGCGTTTGCCGGTAGCGGCGAACGCGGAAGCGGGCAGGGCGGACGCCAGCATCAATCCGCCGGCGAACTGACCGCTGCGCTGAAGAAACTCCCGACGACCCATTTTTGGTTGGGTGCTCATGGTGAATTCAACTCCTGGGTCCAGGTTTTTGCTCCAATGGTGGCGGGTCCCACGAGTAAATTCTTGTTCTAAGACGATTTCATGTTGTGAAAGCGGCATTGTTGTAAAACACGAACCTCCAAACGCCAAGCTTCGATTTTTTGCCAAATCGCCGGCCGCAAACATTTGCATGAATTAATCGTAAAATCTGCGTCCGCAATTTCCTGATCTCGCTCTTGTTCACGTCCACCTTGCCGTGACCGTTGAGGTCGCCGGTTTTCTTGAAATGATTCGCCAGCGCGCGGGCCGAACAAACGGGATGCTTGCTGCGTCCGTGTGGCGGAGTATATGATCGGGCGAAAGAAGTATGCCCACTAAAACTGATTTGTTCGATCACGGAAGCCGATGGGTGCGTGCGGATTTTCATTTGCATACGCGCCAGGACCGCGAATTCTCTGACACTGGCGAACAGCGGGATTTCTCAACGCGATACGTCGCCGCATTGAAGCAAGCGGATATTCGCATCGGCGTCATTACCAATCATAACAAGTTCGACCTGTCCGAGTTCGCAGCCCTGCGGAAGTCAGCGGACAAAGAGGGCACTTACCTAATGCCCGGCGTTGAACTCTCGGTTAAGGACGGTGCCAACGGCATCCACACGCTAGCTGTGTTCCACGACGATTGGATCCTGAACGAGGAACGGAAGGACTTCATCAACAGTTTCCTTTCTGTGACGTTTGCCGGGCAGGCAAACTACGATAACAAGAACTCTCGCTCCAACCACGACTTGCTGGAAACGATTCGGGAGTTGGACAAATTCCAGCGAGATTATCTACTCATCTTTGCGCACGTCGAGGCTGAGAATGGACTCTGGGGCGGCCTGAAGGGTGGCAGAATTACTGAATTGAGGCAGAGCGAGTTATTCACCGCGCGGACGGCTGGATTTCAGAAGGTTCGAACTCGGGACCTCCGTGAAAAGGTGAAGGGGTGGTTAAGCGGATGGTATCCCGCAGAAGTGGAGGGTTCGGACCCGAAGGCCATGGACGAGATCGGGCGCGGCAAGAAGACGCTTCTCAAGGTAGGCGCTTTCACTTTCGAGGCGGTTCAGTTTGCTCTGAAGCCAGGCGCGGAACGCGTCGCGGCGGATCAACCGCAAAGACAACCGCATTCATGGGTGCGCTCCATTCGTTTTGAGGGTGGGATGTTGGATGGCAAGCGATTTGACTTCTCCGACCAACTCAACTGCCTGATCGGTATCCGGGGGAGCGGCAAGTCCGCCGTGTTGGAAACGCTCCGGTACGCTCTCGAACTGCCGTTCGACGAGTCGTACGCCGACTGGAAGTACAAGCAAGACTTGGTACGATTTGCTTTGGGCAGCGGGGGAAAAGTGCTTGTCGAGGCCGAGGACGCACAAGGCCGAAGCTACGAAGTACGCCGCATTCTGAACGAACGCGCGGACGTTTATTTCGAAAACCAACTGCGGCCCGGCGTGCGTATTACGGAAACCATTGTTAAGAAGCCCTTGTTCTTCGGGCAAAAGGAACTCGTGCCCAAGGGTGAGGGTTTTGAGCGCGAACTGATCGAAAAACTTCTGGGGGCGCGGCTGGACACCGTTCGACGGGAGATTTCGGCCCAGCGGCAGAAGGTTCTCGATGTACTGGCCAATCTCGACAAGCTAAAGGACTTGGATACCGTGGAGTTGGAATACCAGACCAAGCGGAAGGATGCAGAGTTCCGACTGGAGTTGTTCCGTAAGTACGGTGTCGAGGAACAACTGCGGCGGCAGGTGGACTTCAATGCGGACGTGACCCATGCGAGACGAGCAGTGGAAGCGGCCGACACCTTCGTTCGGTCCATGGAGTCGTTCTTCAACGAGCAAGAAGGTGAATTGTCTGCTCACGCCAAGATCGAATCGCACGCAAACGCCGACTTAATGAATGAGTTCAACTCCATTTTCACCCGTATCCGGCAACTGCCGGAAAAGGGCCGTAGGCTTTTGGCGGAAACTCGGCAGGATGTTCAGGCGTTGCGGGCCAAGTATGGCGAACTGGAGCGACGCCGCGACGCCATGAAGGAAGAGTTTGCAGCGATCGAACGGCAGTTGAGCGCTCAATTGCAACAACAAGGAAGCGTCAGTGTCCGCCCTGACGACTTTGTACGGCTAAACGCCGACTTGCAGAAAGCCAAACTGGCGCTTGCCGAGGTTACGAAAGGCAAGGCACGGAAGACGGCGTTGCGGGATGATCTGGCGAAGGAATTGAAGGGTCTGTCGGACCTCTGGCACAGGGAATTCAAGCAGATCTCGAACGAGATTAAGAAGTTGAACGACAGTCAGACCGCACTACAGATCAAAGCAGAATACAAGGCCGACAAAGGTGCATTCTTGGAGCAACTCAGGGCGCATGTCCGCGGGAGTCGTTTGCGTGAACCGACACTGGAAGGTGTGGTGCGCCAGTACCCAGACTTTATCGGTGTGTATGGGGCCTTGGACGCGATTTGTGCTGGCATGGGAGATTCCGGGGAAGTTTTCCGCAAGTACTTCAACGAGGCTAAGGCCACCTTTCTGACGTGGCAGGTTCCGAATCTTTTCAGAATTCAATACCACGGCAAAGAATTGCGGGACCATTCGTTAGGGCAGCGCGCTTCGGCGCTAATCCTGTTCATCCTGACTCAACGGGACAACGACGTGATCATTATTGATCAACCGGAAGATGATCTGGACAACCAAACCATTTTCGAGGATGTGATCAAGCTTGTCCGGATGCTGAAAGGAGACATCCAGTTTATTTTCGCCACCCACAACGCCAACTTCCCGGTTTTGGGCGATGCCGAGCAGGTGGGTGCATGTTCCTTTGCCGGCGGCCATGCGGATGTGAGGGTGGGAAGCATTGACGAGCCGGAGATTCAGAATGCAATTGTGTCCATCATGGAAGGCGGCCAAGAGGCGTTCGCCCGGCGCAAAGAGATTTACCAGTTATGGAAGCAATAGAACTCATTGAGTTGATTGGACGCGGGGAGGACAGCCATGTGCAGTTCAAGCAGAATGTGAACAATGCAGAGTCGTTGGCCGGCGAGTTGACCGCGTTCGCCAACACAAAAGGCGGACGAATCATCATAGGTGTCAACGATGCGGGCGTGGTGACAGGGCTGTCCGGCGAGGATATTCGACGGATCAACCAATTGCTGTCTAATACGGCCTCACAGAATGTGCATCCTTCAATCAACCCAGAAACCGAGAATGTGTCGATTGGGAATCGCTTGGTTATGGTTGTGACCGTTCGCGAAGGCATCTCGAAACCCTATTCAGACAACAACGGCGTTTTCTGGGTCAAGTCCGGTTCAGACAAAAGGCGATTGACATCCCGCGAAGAAATCCAGCGGATGCTACAGAGCGCGGATTTGGTTCATGCCGACGAAGTGCCGGTGGAAGGCACCACGGGGGCCGATATTGACCTGGCCCATTTTCAAGAATTTATCAGGAAGCAGAGTGGGGAGACATTGGCAGAGGTGGGCGCTACGCTAAATCAAGTGCTGGAGAATCTTAACCTAGCCAAAAACGGCACGCTTAACCTCGCCGCATTATTGCTGTTCGGAAGCAATCCGCAAAGGCATAGACCGGAATTTGTAGTCAGGGCTGTGTCCTTTGTCGGAACTGACCCGGCAGGCGATCATTATCGTGACAGCCAAGACATCGGAGGGTGCCTGCGAGACATCCACGTGCGGACGATGTCGTTTTTGCAACGGAACCTGCGTCGCCTTCAAGCTGGGCAAGGGTTCAACACGGAGGGGGAGTTGGAGATTCCCGCTTCCGCCTTGGAGGAGTTAGTCGTCAACATGCTTCTGCATCGAGATTATTTTATCTCCGCCCCTTGGCGGGTGATGTTGTTTGACGACAGGATCGAGTTGATCAGTCCGGGTGCATTACCCAACAATCTGACCGTTGAAAACATCCGGAACGGGGTGTCGAACATGCGGAACCCGATCATCGCCTCATTCGGCACGAAGGAACTGCCCTATCGTGGGCTTGGGACAGGCATCCGCCGTGCGTTGGCGGCTGTTCCAAACCTAGGCCTGGTATCCAGCCACGAACTGAACCTGTTCACAGCTATCATTCCCAGGCGCTTGGAACGTGTCTGATGCAAGGATGAAAATGGGCTATTTGAAGCCATTCCCCGGCTACGCTGGCGATTGATTGAAGGTAAATCCCGGTTTCCCGGCCGCGTGTGGCGAGTCGTAAAATTTCAAACTGTACGACTACGCAGCTGCTTTCTGATTTGACGGCCAGGAAAAGTTTTCGGACGCTCACACCATGAACTCTTCCAAATCAACAGCCTGGTTTCTTTCCCTCGCCTCAGTTTGTTTCTCAGCCGTCCTCTCCTCCGCCGAGGTGAACCAGGCGGAGCAAGTCGCGCCCGATGTTTATTTTCACGAAGGCGATATCAAGGGCAGCGGCCATTGCAACAATGGCTGGATCGTGTTTGAAGACTATGTGCTGGTCGTGGACGGCAATTTCCCGTCCGGCGCGCGGGAGATCATTCCCAAGATCAAAGCCGTCACGGACAAGCCCATTCGCTTCGCCTTCGATACGCATCACCACGGCGACCATGCCTACGGCAATCAGGTCTGGGTGGACCACGGCGCCGTGCCGGTCGCCCACACCGGCGTGATTGACGAGATGAAGAAGTACGAAACCGGTCATTACGGCGGCAATCCGGGTCGCTGGGAAGACGCGGCGAAGAGCCGCAAGGATGTCGCCGCGAGCAAATTGAAACCGCCCACCCTGCTTTACAACAAGGACCTGATCTTCGACGACGGCCGACATCGGGTGGAGTTGCTGCACTTCGGCGTGGCGCACACTCACGGCGACGGCTTTGCGTGGTTGCCGAAGGAAAAAATCCTGTTCACGGGCGACGCCTGTGTGAACGGCCCGTACAACTACATGGCCGACGGCGACTCGGAGCAATGGGTCAAAACTCTGGCCGCCGCCAAAAAACTGGGCGCGAAAACAATTTGCCCCGGTCACGGCCCGATGGGAACAGCGCAAATACTGGAAGATCAGCAAAGTTTCTTTGTCGAGTTGCGGAAACATGTCGAAAAATATGCGGGCCGGAAACCGGAGGAGGTAAAGGCGGCAGTCGAGGACATCAAAGCCGCGTTGCTGAAACAGAAACCGATTGCGCGCTACGTTGGAGATTTCTTTCCTGCCCAGGTTGAGAAGGTTTACGTTGAAATGGGCGGAAAGCCATTTCAACCCAAGACCGCAGCCTTGGATGATCACAAACATCATGCCCACGATCACGGCAAAGAATTGGTCAAAGCCAAATAAATGGCTTTGGCAGCCCGATCAGATTTACCACTGCCCGGCCCACATGAAAACCCGGCGCGAGTTTCTCAAGCACATTGCCACCGGCGTCATCGCGGCCCCTTCGGTGCTCCAGGCGCTCGCCCCGTGGAATAGCAACCGTAGCTTTCGGAGTTCCCCAAGCGTTTATTCCACGGGGCGAGCCCGCGAACCCCGCCCGCCGCAAACGCATGGCCATCGTCACGACGGAATGGCGTTTCCTCTCCCATGCCTGGCACATGGGCGAACGCTTCCTCGTCGGCTATCCCAGCGGCGGCGCCTGGCATCGTCCACCGCTCGACGTCGTCTCGGCCTACGTGGATCAATTTCCCGAAGGCGACCTGAGCCGCCAACGGGCCCAGGAGGGGAGCAGACGTTCGGGCGCGCGCCGACCGTTCCCCTCCTGGGAGGGGTCAG
>CAZNOE010000233.1:0-8458 GCA_964574525.1 uncultured Bifidobacteriaceae bacterium | reverse complement strand
ATCAACTTCTCGGGGAGCGCACGCGTCTCGCGTGCTGCGTCCGGCGTCGCGCCGGACGTTTCCAAAACACCATCTAAGTCAGTTGAACGGGAACTTGGCGAGACGCCGGGTTCGGCAGACGGGACGTCCGCGCTCCCCATCGCCGGAATTGAATCCGCCTTGATACGAATCACCGCAGCGTCGCTGCCCGGACAGACCATCGAGCCGGCGCGCACTGTGTGGTCGTATTGGCGATACACCCAGTTCTTCGACGCTATCGTCGGCCATGCGAGCAGTTTCTTCAAATCGGCGATTGCATTCTGAGTGTCCGCGACGCCGTCGAGGCGGAACCCGCGCACGGTCTTCAAATATTCCGGCTCCTGCGCCTCGCGCTCGTACACCGGCGATTCATCGGCGATGAGTTTGGCCGGAATATCGGCGACGACCTTGCCGTGGTGTTTCACGACCATGCGGCCAGTGTCGGTGACAACACCGATCTCCGCCCACGGCAAGTCCCACTTGTCGAAAATCTTCTTCACTTCCTCCTCGCGCCCCTTGTGGACGACGATGAGCATCCGCTCCTGTGATTCCGAAAGCATGATTTCGTAGCTGCTCATGTTCGGCGCGCGTTGTGGCACTTTGTCGAGCTCGATTTCGATGCCTGTTCCCGCGCGCGCGGCCGTCTCGCACGTCGAACAGGTCAAACCGGCCGCGCCCATGTCCTGCATCCCGGCGACGGCGCCCGTGGCGAGCAATTCGAGGCACGCTTCGCACACGAGTTTTTCCATGAACGGATCACCCACCTGCACTGCGCCGCGCTGTTGCTCGGCGGATTCCTCGGTCAAATCCTGCGACGCGAACGCCGCGCCGGCCAGCCCGTCACGACCCGTCGCCGGGCCGACGTAGAAAACCGGATTACCCACGCCGTGCGCCGCGCCGCGTGTGATCTGGTCGTGCCGCAACACGCCGAGACAAAATGCGTTCACGAGCGGGTTGCCCTCGTAGGATTTGTCGAAATAAACCTCGCCCGCGATGGTCGGTATGCCGAAACAATTGCCATAGTGCGCGATGCCGCTGACGACGCCGGCGAACAAACGACGGTTGTTCATTACCTCTGCTGACGGCGTAGCAGGTGGGCAGGTGGGTGAGTGAGCAGGTGGGATTTCAGCAGGCGGAGCGTCTTTCCCACTTTCCCACTCTCCCGCTTTCCCACCTGCAACTCCATTCGTCGTGATCGGTCCGAACCGCAGGGAATTCATGGCGCACACCGGCCGTGCGCCCATGGTGAAAATATCACGCACTATGCCACCGACGCCCGTGGCCGCGCCTTGAAACGGCTCGACGGCGCTCGGGTGATTGTGCGATTCGATCTTGAACGCGATGGCCAGCCCGTCGCCAATGTCAATGATGCCGGCGTTTTCCTCACCCGCGCCGACGAGGATTTTTTTTGACTTGGTCGGAAAGGTTTTGAGAAGCGGGCGGGTGTTTTTGTAACTGCAATGCTCGCTCCACATTACTGAGAAGATGCCCAATTCAGTGTAGCCCGGCTCGCGCCCGAGGACCGTCAGGATTTTTTGATACTCGTCTTGCGTGAGGTTGTGCTTCTGCACTAACTCGGGCGTTATCGTTGGTTCGGTCATTCGGGTAAACATTCCAGTTCGGAACGCGAACAGAGAATGCGCGATTTGCCGGCGCGAAACAAGACAATCAAGACCGTCGCGGTGCGGAATGATCCACCGGCAAATGACTGTGCTTTACGGCCACACAAAAAATGGCTATAGTGTCACGGTGACTACCAAGACGAAAGGCACGACGTGAAAGACACATTGCGCATCCTGAATCTGGAAGACAACGAGAACGACGCCGAGTTGAACGCTCTCGGCTCGTTGGCCGGAGTGCCAACTGGTGCGTGTGGATAACCGCGCCGAGTACCTCGCGGCGCTGGAGCAGGGAAACATTGACGTCATCCTTTCGGATTACACCATGCCCGGTTTTGATGGCCGCACGGCGCTGGCACTGGCCCGGGAGAAGCGCCCGGAGATTCCTTTCCTATTCGTCTCCGGGACCATCGGCGAGGACTCGGCCATCGAAGCGCTGAAGAACGGCGCGACTGATTACGTGCTCAAGCATCGGCTCCTGCGCCTGATTCCCGCCGTGGATCGCGCGTTGCGTGAAACCGATGAACACGCCGAATGCCTGCGGGCCGAGGAAGCGATGCGCGAGTCCGAATACAAATACCGCGAGCTGTTTGAGAGCCTCGGCGACGCGGCGTTTCTGGCCGACGAGGAAAGCGGCAAAATCATTGATACCAACCGCTGCGCTGAAATTTTGCTGGGTTGTCCCCGCACGGAAATTCTCGGACGCAAACAATCCCAATTCCTGGCGCTGGACGATGCTCGCCCTATCGAAGCCGGCATCAAAACGACCGTTGCCTGCGAGTGCGAGATGATTCGGGCCAACGGGATATCTCTGCCCGTCGAAGTCCGGGCGACGTGTCTGACGCTCTACGGCCGGCCCTTCGTGCTGCGCCTTTGTCACGACCTAAGTGAAGTCCGCCGGGCGAAATAATCCCGCCTTTCTTTCCGGGCAAACGGGCACGCGGACCGCTTGTGCGGCTGCCTGAACTATGCTTTCCTGATGCGTGCATAAACCTGCGAACATCTCTGCGCTCGCCCTAGCCGCGGGTTTATCGCTTTGTCCAATCACAATGCGCGCTGCTGATACGCACACGAACCCACCGTCGTCGAGTGTTCGCGTGCCCTTCGAGTTTCATCAAGGCAGCGTGATCGTGCGGGCGCGCGCCAATGCCACGAACGCGGGGGAACTGTCCTTCAAGCTGGACACCGGCTTTGGCGTCACAACGGTCCATCCCGATCTGGCGGAGACGCTCCAACTCAAGCGCGCTGGCTCATTGACCATCATCGGCATCGCGGGCAAGGAACAGGCGGGATCGTTTGCGGGCGCGAGCTTCGACTTCGGCGGCGCCACCTATTCGCCGCGACGCGTCGCCGTGATTCCTTCGGACGGGGAAAGGCGGCGCCGCAATCGCGATGGCATTCTGGGCGCAAGCTTTTTCCGGCGATTCGTCGTGGAACTTGATCCAACGAGCCACATGATGACGCTGCACGAACCCGGCGAGTTCCAATACACTGGCAAAGGTGAAATCATTCCGCTGGAATTCCCGAAGGACACACCGGTCGTGGAAGCCGGGATCCATTTCCGCAATCGTCCGCCGGTGCGGGCGCGTTTCGAGATTGATAGCGGATGCGACGGCGCGCTTTGCCTTGGCCATGATTTCGCGGAAGCCAACCGATTGGGTGAAACAACGGACGCCGGTCGCAATGACTCCCGGCAAGGTGTCGGCGGCAGCGTCAACACGCGGCATGCGCAACTCCACCAGTTTCAACTCGGCAAACTGATTCTCGATAACCTGCCGGCGAATTGCTTCCTCGAAGGATCGCCTGTGGATGACGGCCTCGCCGGCCACATTGGCATGGGAGTGCTGCGCCGTTTCAAAGTCATCTTCGACTATTCCCGGAAGCGAATGATTCTGGAGCCGACCGAATAACAACGTTCGGCTGCAGCTGCGCTGATTGCCGAACTGCTTTCTTGGGTGGCTACTTCAATTCAAGCGGCAAGCTCCTCCGTCCCCTTGCCTTGCAGCGCGTGAATCATGCTTTCGAAAATCAACCGGCCGTCCGCGCTGCCGAGGATGGCTTCACTAGCGCGGTCGGGATGCGGCATCAGGCCAGCCACATTGCGGCGTTCGTTAGAGATGCCAGCGATGTTGAGCAGTGAGCCGTTTGGATTGGCAGCGTCAGTGATATTTCCGTCTGCATCGCAGTATTGCCAAAGAACCTGGTTGTTCGTTTGCAGCGAAGTCAGCGTAGCGTCGTCGGCAAAGTAGCAGCCTTCGCCGTGCGCGATGGGAATCTTCAGCAGCTTGCCCTCCGGAATTGTGCGGGTGAACGGCGTGTCACGGTTACCGGTTTTAAGAAAGACCTGCTCGCAGTGGAAATGCAAATCGCGATTGCGAATCAGCGCGCCGGGCAGCAGGCCTGCTTCGCACAAGATCTGAAACCCGTTGCAGACGCCGAGGACGAGGCCACCGTTGTCGGCAAACTGTTTCACCGCCTGCATTATCGGACTGAATCGCGCAATCGCGCCGCAACGCAGGTAATCGCCGTAGCTGAATCCGCCGGGAATGATCACCGCGTCGGCGTTGGACAGTGAAGTGTCTTTGTGCCAGACGAAATCTGCGCTGTGCCCAAGGACGCGAACGGCATGGACGCAGTCCTGGTCGCAATTCGAGGCGGGAAATTGTAGTACTGCAAAATTCATGCAATGCCAACGTTGACGGAGCAGACGGAACTGAAAGTGAGTGAGTGGGAAAGTGGGAAAGTGGGCAGGGTTAGCGTTCGAAGGTTGATTCCCACTTTGTCACTCACCCGCTTTCTCACTTTCGGCCAGGAAGACAAATGGGTCATTCGATCTCCAGTTGATAATCCTCAATCAAGGGATTGCTCAAGAACCGGTGGCATGCCTCGTCCAATCGTTGGCGCGCGCTGTCCTTGTCGCTGCCGTCGAGTTCGATTTCCAGATATTTGCCAACATGCACGGCTGTGACGCCGTTGTAACCCATGTGCGCCAGGGCGTTCTGGACCGTCTTGCCCTGCGGATCAAGGACGGCTTTCTTGGGTGTAATGATGATTTTGGCCTTCATGCAAAGCGGACTTTCGCCTGCGGAAACATTCAAGCGCATGGTGCAAAAGGAAAGCACCGCAGGCCAGAATATTTTGCGCCCAAATAATTTAGGATGCATCCAACGGCGCGGATGGATCGTAGTAAGAGGCATGAGAAGGTTGGCCGTGCAGTTTGGCTCTGGCAGGTGGCCGGCGGATGAGGCAAACTGGATCGCGCCAATCCGCCACCAGTCAATGGCCATCCCTGGCGTCGCGCGACTATGCTGGATCAACGAACGGCTGAGGAATCGCAAGCCCGGTTGCTGCATCGCATTGCGGCGCAGGACCGGCAGGCGCTGGCGGAGTTCTACGATCAGACTGCCGCTGTGCTTTTCTCAACCGCCGTGCGCATTCTGGGCGATGCACACGAAGCGGAAGAAGTCGTGCAGGATGTATTTGTGCAAATCTGGAACAAAGCCGCGACGTTCGACGCCACGCTCGGCGCGCCGTTTCACTGGGCGTTAGGCATCACACGCAACCGCTCGATTGACCGGCTGCGCGCGCGCCAACGACGGGGTCGTGTGTTGGAAGAACTGACCGAGGAAACGGCTAATTACCCGGTCGCGCCGCTACCACAAAATGAATTCGCCTTGAGTGAGGAGGAGTTGACGACTGTCCGTTCGGCAGTGAAAAGTCTCCCGCCGGATCAGCGGCAGGCCATTGAAATGGCTTTCTTCGGCGGCTTGACGCACGCGGAAATCGCGGGCGCGCTCAACGAGCCATTGGGCACGGTGAAGGCGCGCATCCGGCGTGGGATGTTGAAATTGCGCGAGAGTTTACAGGCGTACACATGATCAGCGAGCAACAACTGGAACAAGCCAGTCTCTACGCGCTCGGCGCGCTGGGCGAGGAGGAGTCGCGCGCGTTTGAAGTCGAGTTGCGCGGCAACGCGGAATTGCGCGCGTTCGTCCGTGGCCTGCAACGGACGACGGATTTGCTGGCGATGAGTTCGCCCGCTGCTCCGCTGCCAACCTCGCTGCGTGACAAGGTGCTCAGGAGAATTGATGCTGAAGAATCGTCGCGAAAACCACTCGTGCCGCCGCTGGGGGCGCTGGCCGGATTGCGTTTCGTTGAATCGGCCGAGTCGAAAGGCTGGAAAGAGCTGCCCGTTCCCGGCGCTTACATAAAGTTGCTCTCCCTGGAAAAGGAACGCGGCTACGCCGTGCTGCTTGGAAAACTTGATCCCGGCGTCCGCTATCCGGCCCACACCAATGCCGGCCCGGAAGATTTCTTCGTTCTCACCGGCGACCTCGTCATCGGCGACCGCAAGCTGGTCGCGGGGGATTTCCACCACGCCGACAAAGGCTCGCAGCACGCGGTGAATTATTCAGTCGGGGGCTGCACCTTGCTCTCCGTGCTTACGACGGATGATCCGCTGGTGGCGTTTGCGATGGCGTGAGCCTTCGCGTGCGACACGTTACACCACATCGATCGGGTAAATCGTCATCCAGATGTCAAGTTGTTTGAATCTGGTTTTCAACTGCTCCTTGTAAGCGATGAAAAATTGGCGGTGTTCCGGCTGGTTTTCCGCGTCCACGAACACCCGCATGAGGTCGTCGCGGAAACGCTGGCCTTGATGTCGCCAGATGCCGTGGACGATTTGCGTTTCGCAGGACACCGCCCCGAATCGTTGCTCCAGTTCCAGCAGCGTGTTGACGATCAGCTCCCGCGGCACCGGCTGCCCGTCATTGAACTTCAGCGGCAACAGGATTTCGCAACGACGCCAGTCGCTCATAAGTGGCCGGTCCTTCCACGGTGAAACGCACTCCTTCGTTTGCCAGCAGCGCCAGTGCCTCCTTTGGCAGCATCATTTCTCCGCTGGCCCAACTCTTGAACGAAAACCCACCGGCCAGATGACCCAACGCCGCCCGCTTTGATTCCTCGTCGGCAAAGCGAATAATAATCATGCCCCAGCCTAGCGTCTGGGCGCTGATCCTGCAAGCCGTCCGGTAGCTAAGACTTGGAGTGGCTTTGCCGGCCAAAATCCCTCCTCTGCGTCTCACCCAAAGCCTCCGCCTTGTAAAACTTGTCGTAGAATTCCGCATCGAGATGACACGCCTGAAATCCCAGCACCGTGCGGTACGGAGTGAGATAGGCCGGAAATCTTCCGTAGCGATTCCAGATGTATTCGCAGTAGGCAATCGTGGCTCCAATCGCCGCCTCGCTCGTCGCCGGGATTTGATTAACCACTTCGCCGTGCTTCGGCCAGGCGCTGCCCTGGCCCGCGCTGCGGAAGATTCCGGACGCGCCGAATTTGATCTCCGCCACCGCGCGCACGGCGTCGGCCATTGATTCGTAATGAGGCGGACAGAACGGTTTGAGCAACACTTCGCCGTTGTGCTCCAACCCGACGGGATAAGGGATATTCGGATTCCGCTTGAGGAATTTCATCGCCAGGGACGGCAGCCAACCCGCGCCCACGTAACGATTCACGGGCATTTGTTCCATGCGAAAACCCAGCGCTTGCAGCCAGGCGAACTCGTGGTTGGCAAAATTCGGGAAGCCGCCCAAGCCCAGCGCCTGTGCCGTCAAGCCGAGATTCTGCAACATCATCCCCTGCTCGACGGTCACAAACTCGGTGACGAACTGTTCCACCTGGCGAATCGTCGCAATGCGGCCTTTGTGCGGATCACATTCCAGATGTCCGCCGTGATCGCGCGCGAACTTTGCGAGGCCCGCCGGCAGGAAATTGTTTCTTTCGTCGAGAATGAACGCGCCCGTGTGCTCATTGAGAATTTCCAGAAGTCCGTTCACATACATGAACGTCAGATCGTTGACTGGTAGAAAGTAGCTCGTCCCTGGCGCGTGAGCGGACCAACGGTTCGCGTTGATGTTGAAGAGAGGCTCAGTCGGCGTTTTCGCGCGACCGTCTTTGATCTTCACGCGGCAGCGACGATACAACTCCGTGAACTGCCCGCGTTGGCCAAGCTTGATGAGCTCCGGGATTTCGCCCGCCGGCAACTCACGAGGTTTGCGGATGAGATAAGTCGCGTCGTCGTTTGTGACCACCAGGGAAACCGTCTGGAGCCCGTCGCCGCTGGCAATGGTGCGCGCGACCAGTCCGGCCATGATGCTCCCGCCGCCGTCCTTGGCGTAGCACAAGTCCGCCAACGCGTGGCCGGTGATGCCACATGCGGCGAACACCAGCGCAGCCTCTTCGTCCTCCGTGAGCGGCCTGGGTTTATGCCGGCTTTCATACGCCAGCGGGCCACCGGGAATTTTCATCCCGAGTCCGAACCGCCGGGAGCGTCGTTCGCGCAACGCGGTCAGGAGCGGGTAACGGCTGAGATTCTCGTGTAGTTCGTTTGAAGCGGGGTTGGACGTGTTCATGGCGACTCTCGGTTTGGTGAGGGTTCAGGTCGTGATTCCATTATACGCGGGTCACTTCGGATTGGATGCCAGAAAAATTTCGCATTCAGTGGCGCAATTTTGCATCTGCTTTTTGGGTCCGCGCGTAATCCCTCCTGAACACACGGAATCAAAATGAAAACTCTGACACCCTTCATTCGTCCAGCGGTTTCCGCCGTTCTGTTGGCCCTGGCATTGGCCGGTTGTGGGCGCAAGACCTCGCCGCCAGCGACGATGAACGAAGAATCGCCACCGCCGCTTCGCGCAACGGCACCTGAGCCCCTTGCGCTGGCGCTCGCGCCGCACAACGGCGAGGGCCCGGTGGACAAAGAGATCCGCCGCTTTCAGGAACAGGTTCGAAATGGGCAAAACCGCAGTGCCGCCTTGGA
>CAZNOE010000232.1:0-8459 GCA_964574525.1 uncultured Bifidobacteriaceae bacterium | reverse complement strand
GTCCAGCCTTTGCGATATTCCTTCTCGATGTAATTCATCGCCTGCGGACTGTTCTTGACGCGCAACTTCGGACCGTCCCATTCGAGCCTGTGTCCGGCGCGAAACGCGACGTTGCCCAACAGCACTGACTCGGTCAGCAAACTGCCGTAGCCGAAGTTGCAGGTCGTGGGGCTGCCGATTTTGCAGGCGCGAATCCATTCTTCATGATGGCCGACGGAATCGGGTATAAACGGCTTGGGCGGTTGAAAGCCGGCGAAGTTTTCCTCCGGCAATAATTTGTGTTTGCTGTAATCCGCCAGCAACATTCCTTTTTCACCGACAAACAAAACACCATTGCGCCAGTCCGGGACTTTGCCTTGCGTCACCACCCCGGGGCGTTTGCCACCGTCGTACCAGAAGAGGCGAAGCGGTTTCGCGCGGCGTTGCCGAAATTCGTAATTCACGATGAGCCACCCGGGCGTGGTCTCGGTTTTGATCTCCGGCCCCTGCGCTTCAATCGTCGCGGGGTGCTGGAGCTTCAACGCCCAGAACGCGAGGTCCATGTAGTGACAGGCCATATCGCCCAGCGTGCCACCGCCGAAATCCCACCAGCGCCGCCAGTTTTTTGGATGATACTCCGGATGGTAAGGCCGCGATGGCGCAGGGCCGAGCCACAAATCCCAGTGGAGATGTTCCGGAATAGGCGGTTGCTCGGCCGGACGATCACCCCCGGACCACGTCCGGTCACACCAGACGTGGCATTCGCTCACTTCGCCAATGGCGCCCGATTGAACCAGTTCAACTGCGCGACGATAATTGTCGCCAGCGTGAATTTGTGTGCCCATCTGCGTGGCGAGCTTGCGGTGCTTTGCGGCCAGTCGCTCGATGTTGCGTGCCTCGTGAACGGTGTGCGTGAGCGGTTTCTCGCAATAGACGTGCTTGCCCGCCCGGAGCGCCATCGCGGTCGCCGGCGCGTGAGTGTGGTCGGGCGTGCTGACGACGACGGCGTCAATTTCCGACTGTTCCAGGAGCTTCCGGAAATCGTTGTATGTCTTCGCCTGGGGGAACCGCACTTTGGCAGCGGCCAAAAAGTTTTCGTCAACATCGCAGAGCGCGACGATGTTCTCGCGCTCCACGCCGGCGATGTTGCTCTTCGCACGATTGGCCGTGCCGATGATACCGATGTTCAGTTTATCGTTTGGAGACCTGCCTTTGCCAAAGGCACTGCCCGCCCCAATCCAAAAACAAGCGGCCGCGAGGGAGGTCCGGCGGAGAAACGCGCGGCGGGAAAATTGATTTTTCATAGAGACTGGGATTCATCTTCCCGAATCGGCCAGAATAGTAAAGCCCCCTGTGCGACACGACCTGGCGTGCGGCCCAATCAGATGAGTGCGAATTAACTTTTCGCTTCGGGTTGCGCTGAAGCGGAAGTCGCCTTATTGATCGCGTCACGCAGGTTTTCCAGCAGGAATGGTTTGCTGATGACAAAATCCACTCCGCTGAGCGGGTGGTGCGAGGCTTTCAACATTTCGGCGTAGGCGGTGATCAGCACGATTGGCTGGTCCGGTGTGCGCGCCTTGATCGTCATCGCCAACTCGTCTCCCTTCATGACAGGCATGGCGTAATCCGTGATGATCAGGTCGTACTTTCCCTTTTCAAACAGGGCCAGGGCCTCCTGGCCGCTGCTGGCTGTGTCCACCTTATGCCCATCGAAGGTCAGCATCATTTTCACCGCATCACTTACGAACGGCTCGTCATCAACCACCAGGATGCGGCGGGACACGATTGCTGGTTTGTTCATTTCGTTGCGCTATTGACACGCCAATCCGCGGCGCGACTGGCTGACTTTACACTGTCGCCGTGAAAGCGCCAGTACTTGTTATGCACCAGCAATGCACCAGCATCGTTTTCTTGCGGTTTCGCGAGGGAGAAGAAAAAAAGCCCGAGGCAACGCCTCGGGCTTCTGCATTAATGATTCGCATTCCTTACGGAAGGACGTGCGCCGGGGCAGTGCCAAAGTTCGGACACGTCGGCTTGGTCCCAACGGTTAAAGGCAGGACGACGTCGCCCCCCAGAGGGCATGTCGCAGGCCGACCGCCCTTGATGTAATCCTGCACGCCGGGAACGATGCCGGCCGGGGCATAGACCGGCGCAGTGGAGTCTGTCGCGCCGGTTTCGAGCGCCCACTCCTGGATCGCGCTGTCCACTTGGCGCATGCTGTTGATGCAGGCGTTCGCCTGCGAAGTATTTCGCGCCCGCACAAAGCTGGGCATGGCGATGGCCGAGAGCAGTCCGATGATGGACACCACGATCATGATCTCCACCAGGGTGAAGCCCGCCCGGGAATTGGGATTCAGTTTCATAACAATTAATCTCTTTGCTGTTTTCTTGTCGCGGCGTAAACACAGCAGCAGGCGGTTTATTATGATTGCGTTAGCTGTTTACTGATTACCGGCTGCAACCGCAACGTACCATCAAGCACCATCAGTGCCAGAGAATCGCCTTGAGTAATCACCACGTGGATCCTCAATGCTCAGAAAAAAGGCCCGAGGCACGCTGCCCCGGGCCTGTGAAAGAGACTGAGTCGTATTCCTCACGGAAGGACGTGAAGCTCGGGAGAGGCGGCGAGCGAGCACGCCGGTGCGGTACTTACGGTGCTCACCGTGTACGTGCCTTTAGCCGGACACAGGACCTTGGCGGTCGCAAAGTCCGTGGCGCCTGACCCACGGCCCAAATAGGGCGCGCAGTCCGCCTCAGTCACCGCAGCACCGTCCACCGCGCCGCTTTCGAGCGCCCACTGTTGGATCGCGCTGTCAATCTGGCGGAGGTTGTTGATGCAGGCGTTTTTCTGGGAGGTAGCACGAGCTTTGACGAAGTTGGGAATCGCGATCGCAGCGAGGAGGCCGATGATGGCCACCACGATCATAATTTCCACCAGCGTGAAACCCGCGTTACGGGATGTATTGATCTTCATATATGTGTCTAACCTTTCGTTTCTGTTTGCGGCGTGAACACAAGCAACAGGCGGGTTAGTATCATTACGGTTGGTGTCCACTCATTGCCTGTTGCAACCGCAAGTCGTGGTTTAGCAACCTAAGTGCCAACCCCTGGCCTGCCGCTTCGCGATTCGATAATCGGGTCCAGGGCATCACCGATTAACGGGCGCAAAAAAAAGCCCGAAGCATCGCTCCGGGCCCGACAACCAAGGTGATTGGTGTTTCCTACTGGCTCTTATCTTACTTCAGTACGTGAGGAGGGGTGCTACCCGCGTTCGGACAAGTGACACTTGGAGTGGAATTCACGTTTGGGCCCGCGGTATAGGTGGAGTTGCCGGCAGGACAGGTCGGCATTTGTCCGCCCTTGATGTACTCCGCAACTTCACCTTCGACAACAGCGTCGCTGTCCCTCTTGCCTTTTTCGAGCGCCCACTGTTGGATCGCACTGTCTATTTGACGCATGTTGTTGATGCAGGCGTTTGCCTGGGCCGTATTACGGGCCTTGACGAAGTTGGGAATTGCGATCGCCGCCAGCATGCCGATGATGGCCACCACGATCATGATTTCCACCAAGGTGAATGCCGCCCGGCGCAGTTTTTTGAACTTCATATCGAATCTTTCTTTGCTTTGGCGCGGCGTGAACCCGGCGACGGGCGGATATGATAATTGCATATTTGGTCCACTAATTGCCCGACGCTTGACCGCTCGCCCCAGAGTAATGTCTGGATGGGGGAACGCAACGGACAAGCCGCGCCCTACAGGATGTTTTTGACCCGAACTCTCTCCGTAGAATTCCGGAAACGGCGCGTTTCCGGCCGACCAAACGACATGTCCATTGCAACGCAGCGCTGTCCAAAAACCTGGCCCGCTGTTTTGAATTTGGACAGCATGTCACCTTGGCGAGCGTCCCGACGGTCGTAAGATTTCTATCGGGCGCTGGCGTATCGGCTTGTCGGCCGCATGGCTCATCGCTATCGTGCCGCGCGTGGAATTGGACCGAAAGGCCCGGACGTACGTCGCTGGTCACCGTGGACTGGTTGGTAGCGCCATCTGGCGTGAATTGGAGCGGCTCGGTTTTAGCCACCTGATCGGCCGGACACACGCGGATTTGGATCTGCTTGACTCTGGGGCGGTCAGCCGATTCTTTGCGGAACAAAAGCCCGAATTGGTCTTTGTCGCGGCCGCCAGAGTCGGAGGCATCGTGGCCAACGATAGCCAGCCCGCGCAATTCGTTTACGAAAATCTTCAAGTTCAAAACAACGTCATTCACAGCGCCTGGCAGTCCGGTGTCAAGAAGCTTCTTTTCCTCGGCAGTTCCTGTATTTATCCGAGGCTTGCGCCCCAGCCGTTAAAGGAGGATTACCTGCTCGAAGGTCCGCTCGAACCGACCAACCAATGGTACGCCATCGCGAAAATCGCGGGCATCAAGATGTGTCAGGCTTACCGGCGACAGTACGGCTGTGATTTCATCAGCGCCATGCCGACCAACACGTACGGCCCAAACGACAACTTCGACCTGCGATCCTCCCACGTTCTGCCCGCGCTGGTTCGCAAATTCCACGAAGCGAAAACGGCTGACACGCCGTCCGTCACCTGCTGGGGCACGGGCCAGCCGTTTCGCGAATTCCTTTACGCCGATGACCTCGCGCGCGCCTGCGTTTTCCTCATGGAGAGATACAGCGACGAACAATTCATCAACATCGGTTACGGCACGGACGTGACGATCCGCGAACTGGCGGAAACCGTCAGACGGGTTATTGGCTTTCGCGGCGAGATTGTTTGGGACACTTCCAAGCCCGACGGCACGCCGCGCAAACTGTTGGACAGCTCGCGTTTGTTTGCCTTGGGCTGGCGACCTCAAGTGGACCTCGAAACAGGGATCCGCCGGGTCTGCGAGAGTTTTGCGAACCGTCACCCGCTGAAATCCCGCGCCGTTTGCGAATCGCTCAGCCTGCCACTTTGATTTCGCCCTCCCGATGCCGGCGCAACAGTTCGACGTCGGCATCCACCATCAGTTTCGTCAGCTCAACAAACTTCGTCTTCGGTTCCCAGCCTAACTGGCGTTTCGCCTTGCGGTAATCGCCGATCAGCAAATCCACTTCCGCCGGGCGATAGTAGCGCGGGTCAATCTCGACGTGTTTTTTCCAATCCAGCCCGGCGTGGCCGAACGCCACTTCCAGAAACTCCCGGACCGAATGCGTTTCGTTGGTCGCGATGACGTAATCGTCGGGCTTGTCCTGTTGCATCATCAGCCACATGGCCTCGACGTACTCTTTCGCGAAACCCCAGTCGCGCTTCGCGTCGAGGTTTCCGAGATACAGTTTTTGCTGGAGACCCGCTTTGATGTGCGCCACGGCCCGGGTGATTTTGCGGGTCACGAACGTTTCGCCCCGCCGTGGCGATTCATGGTTGAACAAAATTCCATTACTCGCATGAAGCCCGTAGGACTCGCGGTAATTGACCGTGATCCAGTAGGCAAACACTTTGGAACAACCATACGGGCTCCGCGGATAAAATGGCGTCTCTTCATTCTGCGGAATGTGCTGCACCTTGCCAAACATCTCGCTCGACGAGGCTTGATAGAATCGCGGCTGGATGCCCGTTTCGCGGATTGCCTCCAGCAGCCGCACCACGCCCGTGGCCGTAATATCGGACGTATATTCCGGGGCGTCGAAACTCACGCGCACATGGCTTTGCGCAGCGAGGTTATAAACCTCTTCGGGCTGTACCTTCGCCACGAGCCGCGCCAGCGCGCTGGCGTCGCTCAAGTCGCCATAGTGAAGAAACAGCCGGTTGCGGCTCGCGTGCGGGTCTTCATAAATCGGATCGAGTCGCCCAGTATTGAACGTGCTCGCCCGGCGGATAATACCATGGACTTCGTAGCCCTTGGACAAAAGCAGTTCCGCCAGATAAGAACCATCCTGCCCCGTGATGCCGGTGATCAGAGCTTTTTTTGCCATAATTCTCTTCGGCAAAGATTCCGAGAGCAGGTTAGACAATGCAAGTCTGGAAACGCCGCCCGCATCACAATGCTACTCGGCCAGCGTGGGACCGGATTCGTTCCGCTCTCACCCGCCTCGGGGCGAAGCGGAAATAAACTCCGCACTCAATTCGCTCGCGATTCCGCCGCGCTGCGCTCTATGCGCCTCGCCTCGATTCTTCGCTCATCAAAAAAACGTTCCATCGTCCTGGTTTCAGCTAAAGTGGCGACATCACACGAATGTCCGTAGAACTTCTAGCCGAACACGCCGCCAAACGATTCGCCAAATGCTTTGGCCATCCGCCGCGCTGGATCGTGGCGGCGCCGGGTCGCGTTAACCTGATTGGCGAACACACCGACTACAACGACGGCTTCGTCCTACCGATGGCGATTGACCGCTACACCGTCATCGCCGCCGAACCGAATGCCGCCCGGCAAGTCACGCTGCACAACAACACGACTGGCGAGACGGCCACCATCACTTTGAAAACACCGCTCGGCAAGGGCGAGCCGGCTTGGGCAAACTACGTGCGCGGCGTGATCGCCGGTTTCCAGCAACGCAAGATCAAGATCGCCGGCTTCAACGCAGTGATTGACTCGAGTGTGCCGATTGGCGGCGGACTTTCGAGTAGCGCCGCCCTTGAAGTCGCCACCGCGACATTGCTGGAAACGATCACCGGCCAGAAGCTCGACCCGATTGAGAAGGCCCTGCTCTGTCAGCGCGCCGAGCACGAATTCGCCGGCGTGCCGTGTGGTATCATGGATCAGTTCACCTCGGTTTTCGCGCAGGAGAATCACCTGCTGCTGCTTGATTGCCGGTCGCGCACCACGGAACTGGTCCCGGTAAAGGACCCGTCCGTCGCTGTGTTGATCATCAACACGAACGTCCGCCACAAGCTCGCCGACGGCGAATACGCCAAACGCCGTTCACAATGCGAAACCGCGGCCCGCTTCCTAGGCGTTGGCGCACTTCGTGATGCCAACATGGATTTGTTGGCCAAAGCGCGGAAGCGCCTTGACCCGCTCGTCTTCCGCCGCGCCCGCCACGTCATCACGGAAAATGAACGTACGCTCAAAGCGGCGCGCGCCTTCAGCGCGTCGGATTGGGCTACGCTCGGCAAACTGATGTACGCCAGCCACAAATCCCTGCGCGATGATTACGAAGTCAGTTGCAAGGAACTCGACGCTGTCGTGGAAATCGCGCAAGCGATCGGTTTCAAGGGCGGCGTCATCGGCTGCCGCATGACGGGGGCGGGCTTTGGCGGTTGCGCAGTCAACCTCGTCAAAGCCGCCGCTGTGATGGAACTGACGCGCCGATTCAGTGAAGCCTACGAAAAAAAGACCGGCGTCCAGCCGACGTTGTTTTCCTCGCGTCCATCCTCGGGAGCGCGGGTGCTGAAAGCTTGAAGTGGCAACCAAAACACGCGCGGCCGGATTCGGGAAGGAACAACTCATCGCTGAGATGACAGACCGGTCCCGCTCCTGTTACTATGCTTGACCGCGCTGCTATTCGCCGGACATCCTCAAGAATCGCTTATGGTACTGGGAAAAGACAGGCTCGCAAAACTCCGGGAAATCGTCGGCGCAGAAAACGTTTTCACCGAAAAGGAAGACCTGATCCCCTACTCTTTTGACGGCACTGCCGCGATGCAGCAGATGCCCGCTGCGGTCGTTTTCGCAAAAACTACGGAACAGGTGTGCGGTGTTCTTAAGTTCGCGAATCAGGACAAAATCCCCGTGGTCACGCGCGGTTCGGGCACCGGCCTGAGCGGCGGCAGTCTGCCCGTGGCGGATTGCATCGTGCTCTGTCTCGTGAAGATGGATAAAATCCTCGAACTGGACCGGGCCAACCTCACAATGCTTGTCGAGACCGGCGTCACAACGCTCACCATCTCCGACGCAGCCACCGCAGCCGGATTATTTTATCCGCCGGATCCCGGTTCGATGAAAATTTCGACCATCGGCGGCAACGTCGCGGAAAATTCGGGCGGTTTGCGCGGCTTGAAATACGGCGTCACGCGCAATTACGTCATGGGCCTGGAAGTTGTCCTGCCTGATGGCGAAATCTGCTGGACAGGCAACAAGTGCGTGAAGGACGTGGCGGGCTATTCCTTGCGCGACTTGTTCATCGGCTCGGAAGGAACGCTGCGCGTCATTACCAAAGTTTTGCTGCGGCTCATCCCCAAACCGGCGGCCAAGAAGACGATGGTTGCGACCTACGCGGCGATGGACCAGGCGGCGCAAACGGTTTCGGACATCATCGCCGCGCAGATCATTCCCTGCACGCTGGAGTTTCTTGACCGCACCACGATTCATTGTGTTGAGGACTACGCCAAGGTCGGCCTGCCGCTGGACTGCGAGGCGCTGCTGCTCATGGAAACTGATGGCCACCCTGCCGCTGTTGCCGAGGAAGCCGCGAAGATGGAGGAACTCGCCCGCAAGAATGGTGCGCTGGCGGTCCGTGTCGCGAAAGATGACGCGGAAGGCGCCAAGCTCGCCACCGC